>CAYRZA010000008.1:7145-12556 GCA_964428675.1 uncultured Desulfurococcales archaeon
GGCCCTCACTTGACTTGATACGCGTCGTGCTGAAAGGATAGGAATTCCATTAGCTTTCGATTATTACGTCAATAGGATTAGGGCTTGTGGTTTATAATAGGATAAATCGAGAAAGACGAATATTCGAAATGGCCTCCAAAGTAACTGAGTTCGTGAAAAACTGGCAGGGAAAGAACGAACCCACACTAGGTGAGAAGATAAAGAACGTCTTCAAGCCCCAGCAGCCCCTGAAGTACAGGCTAATAATGGCTAACTACAAGCTGAGGACTACGATCAACAGGTTAGACGTCTACATCTCCAAGCTCCAGGAGAGGGACAGGACCCTCTTCGAGAGGGTTGTTGAGGCTCAGATGAACAAGGACACCGCAAGGGCCACTATGTACGCCAACGAAATAGCCGAGATCAGGAAGATAACTAAGCAGATGTTGATGACGCAGATAGCATTGGAGCAGGTCCAGCTGAGGCTAGAAACCGTAATGGAAATAGGAGACGTCGTAACTGGTTTAATACCAGTGCTGGGCGTAATCAGGGAGCTAAAGAACGTCATCAAGGGCGTAATGCCAGAGATGTCCTTAGAGCTCTCCGAGCTGGAAGAAGATTTGCAGGAAGTGGTGCTGGAGGCAGGAGAGTTCACCGGGGCTGGGCTAGAGCCTGTGGCCTCCTCGCCAGAGGCCAGGAAGATCTTGGAGGAGGCCCAGATAATAGCAGAGCAGAGAATGAAGGAGAGGTTCCCATCCCTACCTTCGTTCGTTACCTCGGTACAGCAGGCTAACCAGAACGGATCCAAGTGACTCTTTAAGTAAGCTATTATATTTAACTAAATTTTCTGAATGTTTTTAAGTTTTTTATAGCTATAGTATAGAGTTAAAAATGGTCTATAAGGCTTTTTATAGGTTAAAACGAACTTATACATGGGTGCTTTCCTTGGAGGTCGCCCAGGGTGACCTCATTCTCGACCTCAAGAACGTCAGGAAGGAAATGGTCAACCTTGCCGGGGGCAAGGGTGCTAATCTCGGCGAACTTATCAGCATGGGCGCGAGGGTTCCTCCTGGGTTCGTCATTACTTCTTATGCGTTTAACTACTTTTTAGCGCATAACAAGCTTAAGGAAAAAATTGCAGAAATAATTAAGACGTCTAAGGACGAAGAGGAAGCGAGCGAGAAAATAAAGGAGTTGATATTAGAAGCAGAAGTGCCGAAAGATCTCGAAGAGAAGATTTATTCTGCATATGATGAATTGGCCAAGAGAGTGGGCAAGGAGCCCTTAGTTGCCGTGAGGTCCTCTGCGACCGCTGAGGACCTGGAGTCGGCCAGTTTCGCCGGTCAACAGGACACATATTTGAACGTTGATAGGTCTCACTTGATCGAGAGCGTTAAGAAGGTATGGGCAAGCCTTTACAACGCTAGAGCGATTGCCTACAGGAACGCTAAGGGAATAGACCACACTCAGATATCAATAGCTGTAGTCGTGCAGAAAATGGTCAATTCTAGATCTTCTGGAGTAATGTTCACTCTTCACCCCGCAACGGGCGATAGGAACTACATAGTGATAGAGTCGTCGTGGGGCCTAGGCGAGGCAGTGGTAGGCGGAAAGGTGACGCCTGACGAGTTCGTCATCAGGAAGTCCGACCTAGGCATTGAGATGAAGAGGGTCTCCCACAAGGTAAGGAAAATCGTTTATGACCCCAAGCAGAACAGGAACGTCGAAGTAAATCTAGAAGGTACTCCAGAGGCCGATAAGATATCGCTGAGTGACCAGGAAGCCATAGAGCTGGCCAGAATGGGGCTAGAAATAGAGAAGCATTACGGTAGACCGATGGACATAGAGTGGGCGATAGACGCCGACCTCCAGTTCCCAGAGAACGTGTTCATAGTCCAGGCCAGGCCTGAGACCTATTGGTCTAGCAAAGGAGTTGGGCAGGAGGCCAAGAAGCTTGAAGAGGTCAGTAAAGCTAAGGTACTGACTAAAGGGCTTCCGGCCAGTCCGGGCATGGCAGTGGGGAGGGCTAAGGTAATATTAGACGTCCATGCTGCTCACGACTTCCAGAAAGGGGACATATTAGTAACCAAGATGACGGATCCCGACTGGGTTCCGCTGATGAAAATTGCGTCTGCAATAGTTACCGATGAAGGCGGAATGACTAGTCACGCCGCGATAGTCTCGAGGGAGTTAGGAATTCCCGCGGTCGTTGGAACGGGTAACGCGACTTCCGTGATCAAGGACGGGCAGACAATTACGGTCGACGCGTATAGGGGAATAGTTTATGAGGGCGAGGTTAGCCTCGGCAAGGAGGAGAAGGGAGAGACCAAGGAACTGCCTCAATCCGTGGGAGGGGTCGGACTACCGAGGGACGTCTTGCTCAGCCTTTACCCGATCACTGCGACTAAAATCTATATGAACTTAGGACAGCCAGACGTTATCCACAAGTACCTAGACCTACCGTTTGACGGTATAGGCCTGATGAGAATTGAGTTCATAGTGAGCGAGTGGATCAGGTACCACCCGCTCTATCTAATAAAGATCGGTAAGCCGGAGCTCTTCGTGGATAAGCTGGCTGAAGGAATAGCTATGGTAGCTTCCGCCATTTACCCAAGGCCAGTAGTGGTGAGGTTCTCCGACTTTAAGTCAAACGAGTACAGGAGGCTAATAGGCGGAGAGGAGTTCGAACCCGAGGAGAGGAACCCGATGATAGGATGGAGGGGCGTCTCTAGGTATATAAGTGAGGCCTACAGGCCTGCATTTAAGCTGGAGGTTAGGGCGATAAGGAAGGTTAGGGAAGAGATGGGCCTCAAGAACGTGTGGGTTATGTTCCCGTTCGTCAGGACTACCTGGGAGCTCAAGGAGGCCCTAAGGATAATGGAGGAGGAAGGACTAAAGAGGTCTTCGGAGTTCAAGGTCTGGATTATGGCAGAGGTACCATCAGTTGTAACTCTAGCTGATCAGTTCGCGAAAGTAGTTGATGGGTTCAGCATAGGGAGTAACGACCTAGCACAACTTATGCTCGGAGTCGATAGGGACTCCGATATCCTCGCTAGGATGGGTTACTACGACGAAAGGGATCCAGCAGTTCTTAGGTCCATTAAGAAGCTCATAAAGGTGGCTCACAAGTACGGCAGGACTGTATCAATATGCGGTCAGGCGCCTAGCGTTTACCCAGAGATCAACGAGTTCCTGGTCAGGGCTGGGATAGACAGCATCAGCGTCAATCCAGACGCAGTGATTCAGGTGAGGAGGCAGGTCGCCTCGATTGAGCAGAAGATCCTCCTTGAGAGGTTAAACGGGAGTAGCAAGGGACGCAAATCCTCCTCGAGTTGATTATAGTTGCGGTACATTTTTCACATATTTGCCTCCCGCAAACGTCACATATTCCAACCGATAGGTTTTCTTTACAGATCTCACATAAAGCCGTTTCGCACACTTTACACATTTTTAGTTCTATGTTGTAATGTTGATGGCAGACTCGCCTTCCGCATTTAGGGCAAGTAAAAAACGCTATTCCTTCGTCGCAGATCTCACATCTCAACGAACTCTTTAAACCACCTATACGCTTCTTCGTCGTCTTTAGCCTGAACTGGAGGGTGCTTGAAATAGAACGCTGAGACTTCAACGAGCGGGCCACCTATCTTCCTATCTAATGCTAGTTTTACAGCCCTAATTACGTCTACCAGTACCGCAGCACAATTGGACTTGTCGTCTACCTCTAGCCTCGCCTCTATTTCTATCGGCATCCCCGCAAACCCGTAACCCTTTAAGTAGATGAACGCCACCTTAGTGTTGCCCAAGAAGGGAACGAAGTCGGACGGACCTATTCTGACCTTCCCCTCCTTTTCTAATAGGTCCTTGTAGTCAAGCGTGCTGGTAACGGCTTCGGTCTTGCTAATCCTCTTAGACTGTAACCTCTCTTCGGTCTTCATATTGAGGAAGTCCGTGTTTCCCCCGACGTTGAGCTGGTACGTCTCTTCTAGCTTAACTCCCCTCATCCTGAAGAGCGAAGTCAGGGTCCTGTGGAGAATGGTAGCCCCGACTTGACCCTTTATGTCGTCTCCAGCTAGGGGTAAGTTCCTTTCCTTGAAGAGCCTCGGAAAGGTCCCTGTGGGGTCGCTGGCTACGAAGACAGGGATAGCATTGACGAACGCGGTACCGGCCTCTAGCGCAGCCCTGGCGTAAGCTCTAGTAGCCTCCTCGCTGCCTACAGGCAATAGGTTCACCAAGATTTCGGCGCGGCTGTCCTTCAGTTCCTGTATGACGTCCTCTATTTTACCGTCGTAGACAGGGTTAAACACGTCTACCATATGTTTCGCGACTCCGTCTAGGACTGGTCCCTTCGAGACCTTAACGCCAAGCTTCGGCATTTCCACGATTTTCGGCGTTATGTTTGGTTTCTCAAATATCGCTTCTGAAACGTCTTTCCCCACTTTGTTCTTACTCACATCGAAAGCTGCAACTATTTCTATATCAGTAATCTTATATTTTCCAATCACAGGAGTTATCAGACCCTCCGTGTAGTCCTCGCCCTTTTGTTTGTAATACTCTATGCCCTGAACCAGCATGGACGCGCAGTTACCGAGGCCCGCAATGGCTACCCTAATCACAAAACCGCTTATTTACTCGTAAATAATGAAACTTTTCTGCGTGATGACACCTGTCTTCGGATCGGTGAAGAAGTGGAGCGACTCTGAGGTGGTAGACTATGCTTAAGAGAATGAAGGTCAAGGTTTACGGCATAGTCCAAGGGGTCGGCTTCAGGAATTTCGTAAAGAGACACGCAGACAGGATGGGGATAAAGGGCTACGCCATGAACTTGCCTGACGGTACAGTCGAGGTAGTAGCTGAAGGTCAGGAGGAGTTGCTCAGGAAGTTGTTGGAGTATATAAAGCAGGGACCTCCGGCAGCGGTAGTCGAAAGAGTGGACGTGCAGTTCGAGGAGTATAAGGGTGAGTTCAAAGGGTTCGACACGTACTGAGGACAATAACGCTAATAAAGAGTCAATCCTTTTTTAGTTGCGGTGGTTCTGTTGAGCCAATGGATTTAGAGGTTTTGCCTAGGTATTGGTACAATATAGTTCCAGATCTACCCAGGCCAGTTCCACCTCCTAGAGATCCGAAAAATGCAGAATTCTCTAGGGTTGAGTTACTTAATAAAATAATGCCAAAGGAGGTTTTGAGGCAACAGTTCACGACCGAGAGGTTCATTAAGATCCCTGAAGAGGTAAGGGAGATTTACAGAGAAATAGGTAGGCCTACCCCGCTCATGAGGGCGAGGAGGCTAGAGGAGTACTTAGACACTCCAGCCAAAATATATTTCAAGTTCGAGGGGGCCACACCGACGGGGTCGCACAAAATAAACACAGCGGTTCCCCAAGCATATTTCGCCCGTGAGGAGGGAATCGACCACGTGGTCACCGAGACCGG
>CAYRZA010000009.1:0-1260 GCA_964428675.1 uncultured Desulfurococcales archaeon
TAAAAGAAGTTATTGTCTCATTCTACCCTGAACTTCTTCGCCTCCTGAAATCTGCACTGAAGGCTTGACGAGGGCTATTGCGTCCAGCAGGTCCTCATAAGTGAGCTCCCTGCTTACACTACCCCTTATTATCTCTTTCAAGACCTTCAGCTTGGCCTCCCTGGTCACGGCCGCTATATCAGCACCGCTGTAGCCTTCCGTTAGCTCGGCCAGCTTATCGCAGTTGAGTTTCTGGCACGCTTCTTTGCCTAAGTACTTCTCAAATATGTCCCTACGTTCGTCCCTGTTGGGCAACGGCATGAAGACTATCTTGTCAAACCTTCCGGGCCTCTTCAAAGCTGGATCTACGTCCTCAATCCTGTTGGTCGTTCCTATCACTACTACGTCCCTCAGCGACCTAATGCCGTCCATCTCGGTTAGCAATTGGTTCACAATCTTGTTGCCCTCAGACTTGTAAAGCTCTCTTCTCGGGGCTATTGCGTCTATTTCGTCCAGCAAGATGATTGCGGGCTTGTTCTCCCTTGCCCGGTTGAACACTTCCTTGATTGCGGCCAGAGCCCCTTCGTAGCCTTTATATAGTATCTCGGCCCCGCTTAGCATTATCAGTTTAACCTTCAACGTGTTAGCCAAGGCTTTCGCCATCATCGTCTTCCCGACGCCTGGTGGGCCGTAGAGCAGTATGCCCCTAATTGGAGGTATTTTCATTTGTGCCATAAGGTTCGAATACTTAAGTTGAATCTCTAGTAAGTCGTAAAGCTCCTTCTTTATTTGGTCGTAACCGCCTATATCGTTAAGCGTGACGTTATCTGTGTTCTCGCTAATTAGGTCCTCGCTACCCGTCCTCCTCTCGTAGTCCATCTTAAACTTCTCGTATTGTTCTATCATTTCCAAAGAGACACTGGGCTTGTACCTCTTTATGATCTCCAGAAAATCATTCATAGTGATTGGCCTCTTATTTCCAGTGTTAAGGGCTTCTGCCGCGACCTTTCTAGCGGCCTCCTGACAGACTGCCGCTATGTCCGCACCAGTATATCTCTCGGTCAATTTAGCCAGCTCCTCGAAGTTCACATCAGGAGCGAGCGGCTTGCTCTTACAATGTATCTTTAAGATCTCTACCCTCGACTTAAAGTCGGGTAGACCGACGTAGATCAACTTATCGAATCTACCAGCCCTGAGCAAGGCCTTATCTAACATGTGAGGCACGTTAGTGGAGCCAACTATGATAACGCCGTCCTCGCTGTTAAGCCCGTCTATTTCAGA
>CAYRZA010000009.1:1360-8128 GCA_964428675.1 uncultured Desulfurococcales archaeon
AGAGTCTTCCCACAGCCAGGAGGACCGAAGAGTAAAATCCCCTTAGGAGGCTTTAAGCCGTAAGCGGTCGCCAAATCCTTTCTCTTCAAGGGAAGCTCTATATATTCCTTAATTTCCTTCTTTACTTCATCATAACCTCCTATCATGTCCCACGACACTTTTTCCTGATTAGCGGGTGCCTTGTGTTGTTTCGCTTCCTTTTCGGCCCTTTCCCTCACCACTTTGAACGGCTTATCGGACTTGAGCAACGCCTCAGCGTGCCTTTTCATTACGTAATGTAAGACAATAACTAGCGCGATGACTGCAGTTACTAACGATGCGATCACATAAAAGCTCGCTGAAAGAGAAGCGAACCCGTCAACCGTTACTGATCACCACTTACTCATACATCACAACGTTATATAAGCTAGTATTACAAATCGCCTAGCACGACTGGCCTATAATAAAGTGCTTTTTCAACGTCATTTTGAAACTTTGAGTTTGAACACTATCAGGCCTATTATTGCTATTATTGACAGAACCAAAGCGAGTATTGCGAGGCTTTCCACCGTTTGAGCGAAGGGTTGAGACGTTGTAACCGATGTACTTGTTGTCGTAGAGGTAATTGTGGTAGTAGTATTAGTCAGGTTCGTCACGTTAGTCGCATTGATCGTCATCCTATTCACTTGAAAAATAATAGTTACTAAAAGTTTCTCCCAAACAAATGGATTTCATTTACCCCGACTTCACAGGGAGAAGTATTTACACCTTGGCCTGTGGGATAGCCAGCTATTTAGGTGCCACTAGAGAGTGCCTGGGAAAAATAGAGGTTTCAGCATCGAAGCTAGCCCTTGTGCTACTTGACGGCTTCGGTTGTGGTTTGCTGGAGCAGTTAGGCGTTAAAGAGAAGTACGAATGTATAACGACGGTCTTTCCCTCTTCCACTGGAACAGTAATTACTACCCTTTTCACAGCATTAACGCCAGGAGAGCACGGGATTTTGGGGTTCTCGAACTTCTCTAAGGTTTTAGGGACAATAGTGAACCCTCTGAGGTTTTCCACTCCTTATAATAATTCCAGGGACTCCCTGAAGGACTACTTCAGTTTTTCGCGCGTGTATCCTAATGTCAAGTCTTATCTGCTCGAGGTAAGTAAGGACAGGAGAACCGCGGAGGTGCTCCCAAAGGGAATAGAGCAGACTGAGTTCACCATGGCGACACACGGCAGGACCAACATCACGAAGACTTACGTCAGCCTTTGGGACGCCTTTCAGGAGGCCAGCGATGTGCTGAACGAAGGCTACGAATTCGTCTACATTTACGTCCCGGACGTGGACACCGTAGCGCATAAGACCGGACCCGACTCGCTAGCGACGTTGAGGACCGCTAGAGACGTGTGGAACATGATTGAGGAGTTATCAGAGAAGTTCAAGAATTACACTTTCATAATTACGGCTGACCACGGCCTGGTCAGAGTCGAAAGGGATTACCTGCTCAATTCGGACCAAGAGCTCTATAAGTATTTGGAGGTTCCACCGTATGGCGACTCAAGGGCCCTATTGCTCAAGTCCAGGCAAAGGGTCTCCGAGTATCTGAAAATTAAGTATCCCACCCTAGCGACGTTTGAGGGCACTGAAATACTGAAGCTATTGGGCAGGACTAGAGATAACGTGGACTTGCCCGACGTAATTGCAGTACCCACCGACAGGTCAGCCTTCCTTTATGCCTTTAGGGAGAAGCAAATGGAGGAACTAGGAAAACTTAAGGGCCATCACGGCGGTTTATCGAGAGAGGAAATGTTGGTCCCGTTGGTGGTAATTAATGGTTGATTATTACATACCCTCCTGGGAAGAGATAGAGGACGGATTACTAGAAATAGCCTACAATTTAGTCAAGGACGACTTCATCCCAGATACATTGGCACTCGTCATGACAGGAGGCATGATACCAGCGAAACTTTTGTCTGATCTCCTTAACGTCAAGGAGTTCGCGTACATCGACATAAGGTCTTATAAAGTCACCAGCAAGGGCGAGCCGGTTCTGCGAAGCGTTATAGCGTCCCAGCTGATGAACAAGAAGGTTTTGATAGTCGACGACGTCAGCGACACCGGAGAGACTCTAGAACTCGCTGAGAGAGTAGTGTCCCTCTTTAAGCCCAAAGAAGTAAGACTCGCAACAATCTACATAAAGCCCTGGACTAAAAAGGTGCCCCATTACTATTACAAATCTGTCGGTTCCTGGATAGTCTTCCCTTGGGATAAGTGGGAGGTCTACAGAGAAAATAAAGACCTAAAGTTGAGAAATGCCGAAAAATATAGATTAATTGAGGAAAAAATTGTTAGAAGATAATCGGCTCTTTGTATTCTCCCCACACTTCCCTTAGGGTTCCACTTATTTCTCCAACCGTAGCCCCAGCCTTAACGGCCTCCAGTATGTACGGGAAGACGTTTACGTTGTCCTTCTCAGCGGCTTTCCTCAGGGCGTTCAATGAGTCCCTCCACTTGATCTCATCCCTTTCGCTCCTGTACTTCTTCAACCTCTGCATCACCCTGTCCCTCACGGCTGGGTTTACCCTGAAGACCTCCGTCGTTCCGATCCAGTCCGGCTCATAGAACATGTTTACGCCGACCTTAGCTAAGTCGCCCTCCTCTATTCTCTTCTGTATTCTATATGAGGATTCGGCTATCTGAGCCTGCGGATAACCCGCCTCTATTGCCTTCATCATCCCGCCCATGGACTCTATCCTCTCTATTACCTTCCACGCCCTCTCCTCAATCTCGTCGGTGAGCCACTCTATATAATAAGATCCTCCAAGTGGGTCTACTACGTCTGCCGCCCCGCTCTCATAGGCTATGATCTGCTGGACTCTTACCGCTATTTTAGCGGCCTTCTCACTCGGCAGAGCTAAGGCCTCATCGTAGCTGTTAACGTGCAAGCTCTGGGTTCCGCCCAAAACCGCAGCTAAGGCCTGTAGTGTCGTCCTTATTATGTTGATTTCCGGCTGTTGCGCCGTTAGCTCAGCTCCACCGGTCTGAGTGTGGAACCTAAGCATCATGGACTCCGGCTTCTTCGCGCCGAACCAGTCCTTCATTATCTTAGCCCACATCCTCCTGGCGGCCCTGAACTTCGCCACTTCCTCAAATATGTTAGTGTAAGCGGCGAAGAAGAACGAGAGCTTGGGCGCGAACTCGTCCACCGGGATTCCCCTCTCCATCGTCTTCCTCACGTACTCTATTCCGTCAGCTAAGGTAAAGGCCACCTCAAGGACCGCGTCGGCTCCCGCTTCCCTAATGTGGTACCCGCTAATGCTGATCGAGTACCACTTGGGCACGTTTTTCGCTGCGAATTCTATTATGTCGATGGTGTATCTCATAGAGGGCTCCGGCGGATAAATGTAGTTCTTCCTCGCTATGTACTCCTTGAGTATGTCGTTCTGGATCGTGCCGTCAAGGACGTTCATCGGGACGCCCCTGCTAAGCGCCGTAACTATGTAAGACGAGAAGACCTCGGCTGCGGTGGCGTTAATCGTCATTGAGGTCGTTACCTTGTCCATCGGGATGTCCTTCATTATTATGTCCATCTCCTTCCAGTGGAACATGGAGACTCCTACAACTCCGACCTCAGTATATGCTAACGGATGGTCTGGATCGAGACCCAGTTGAGTCGGTAAGTCGAACGCTATGCTTAGGCCCGTTTGCCCTGCGTTTAACAGTTTCTTGAACCTATCGTTCGTGTCCTCAGCGGACCCATAACCGGCGTACTGTCTTATGGTCCATATTCTTCCTCTATACATATTGGGGTAAATCCCTCTAGTGAAGGGGTACTGGCCTGGGAATCCCAACTTCTCTAGGTAATCGCCGCGCAAGTCTAGGGGAGTGTAAAGGGGCTTGACCTCTATTCCTGAGAAAGTGAGGAACGTCTTCTTCCTCTCAGGCCTCTTGGATATCCACGCCTTGTAGACTTTTTCTTCCCATAACTGTTGTTGTTCTTTAATTCTCTCGTCTACATCCATGGTAACTGCAAGACTAAGAAGAACAAACGGTATTATATCCGTTTCGTCATGTATAAACCTTTTAAACAAGACGCCATGACGTTAATTTGGGTATAAAATGTACACCCAGGACTTAGACCATATAGGTATTGCGGTTGAAAACATAGATCAAGCTATAAAGTTTTACCAAGAGAACTTCGGAATGAAGCTGGTGCACTACGAAGTCCTTCAGGACAGGGGGCTAAAAGTGGCCTTCCTGACAGGACAGGAGGGGGATGTAGCTATAGAGCTTCTGGAACCTTTGAACCATGAAGACATGAATAATACGGTAGCAAAGTTCTTGAAGAACAGAGGGCCTGGACTACACCACTTAGCAATAAGGGTAAAGGACATCAAAGGCGCGTTGGAAGAGCTCAAAGCTAAGGGGTTACAGTTAGTGGACAAAGAGCCGAGGCCTGGCTCCAGGGGGCACATGGTGGCCTTCGTGCACCCAAAGAGCGTAATGGGCGTGTTGTTAGAGCTGGTCGAGCCTCACCACTCGTAACTTTATTAGATGCGAGATTAGAGTAATTTTTGAGTGTATATGTCAAGGCGGTATAGAGATATTTTCGACCTCTTTGACGATATGTTCAAGCAGATCCAAGACATAATGGACAGGGAGTTCAGAGAGCTAGAGAAGGAGTTCAACGAGCTCGCTAAGTCCGGTAAAGCACAGGTCTACGGTCCTTACGTTTATGGTTTCAGAGTCACCATAGGCCCTGACGGCGTACCGAAAGTAGAGGAGTTCGGCAACGTCAAGACAGTTAAGGGCAGACCGAAGATAAGCGAAGAGATCGAACCACTCGTCGATGTGATAGAAAGAAACGACGAAATAAGGGTAGTAGCTGAGGTACCGGGCGTAAATAAGGAGGACATAAAGGTTAGGATCGTCAACGGAGAGAAGCTGATAATCCAGGCCACAGGACAGGACAGGAAATATTATAAGGAAATTGAACTGCCGGCCAAGGTAGACGAGAAGTCGGCTAAGGCTAGCTACAAGAACGGAGTCCTAGAGGTCGTAATGAAGAAGGTTGAAACTAACCCTCCTGGGACTGAGGTGAAAGTTGAGTAACCTTTGCCTTTTTGTTCGATATAAAACTCAGCCCTGAAGGGTCGGTAATTATTAGGGTGAACGGTTTCTTTCCCTCCATTGCTTCGCGTATTTCGTCGCACTTGTCCCCGCAGTTATCCCCTAATGCGTCTAAAAAGCTCTCGAGAAGGCCGCGAACAGTGGTGACTATCCCCTGATAAAGGGCTCCTGCTGTCACTTCAATCCCCAACTCGGGTATCTCGACATCCGCATTGAAAGACCTGAAGACGAAGGACTCCAAGTCCTCTTCCGTCTCCACCTTTAATTCGATCCTTATCGGTTTGCCCATCTCAACGGGCATCACTTCTCTATGTCTATAACCACATGAGGAGCACTCTCCTACCATGATGAGGATTTTCCCCTCGATTGGAATTTCATAAAGGTAAAGTTGTATTCTATAAGTGTTCATCCCGCAGATAGGGCACCTAAGCACCTCCTCGTATATTAACTGAGGCTCGTCCAACGTGTCCTCCATAAAATACCGTTTAAAAAATTTATGAAGCAGATCGTAATAGTATATCGCATATAAAGATGTCACAATTACCTAAGGAACCTCCTACTGGGCCTATAGAGTACAAGTCCGAGCTAGTGGACTTGGAGCCGGAGAGAATAGAGGAGCTGGCCACTCAGCTTAAATATAGACTTGAAGAGGGCGGAGGCGAAGCTTTCTACTTCCTAGGCGTTTCGGATGACGGAAGGCCAGTAGGACTGACGAACGACAAACTAGAGAAAAGCCTTAAAAACCTAGAAAAAATAGTGGAATTTGTTGGAGCGAAAATAGTCGACAAAAGGGTCGCGACGGTCACTGATGGGAAGTACGTTGCGGAGCTCCTCATAAGGGTGCAAAAGCACGAGACGCCAATAGAGGTCAACGTGGCCATACTGGGCCACGTGAACGCTGGCAAGAGTACGCTGACCGGTGCCTTAGTTACAGGGAAACTTGACGACGGAAATGGCTTCCTGAGGTCTCAGGTGGCCAGATATTTGCACGAGGTAGTGAGCGGGAGAACAAGCTCTATAACGATTAGACTGTTGGGGTTTAACACGTCGTACTTACCCGTCAACTGGGGATTGAAGGACCCGCTGGACGAGGCCGAAATAACGCTGAACAGTAACAAAGTGATTAGGTTGATTGACCTGGGAGGGCACGAAAGATACTTGCGAACTACACTAAGGGGACTAGTAGGCTATCAAGTGGACTACGCAATGCTCGTCGTAGGGAGCGACGACGGCCTGTTGACTATGGGTAGAGAGCACCTCGCTCTAGCTAGCGTATTGAAGATACCGCTTTTCGTAGTCGTGACGAAGATTGATAAGTACCCAGAGAAGGCGGACGAAGTCATAGACGAAATAAAGAGGATTCTGAAATTGCCAGGCATTAACAAAATCGGTTACGAAATAAAGAGCGAGCACGACATCGTTACTTCAATAGTCGCCATGAAGACCGGCAGGGTCGTGCCGGTTCTAAAGGTATCTAACGTGACAGGCGAAGGAATGAACCTATTGCTCAAGTTACTTAACGCCTTACCACCGAGAAAGAGGAACGAAAGCGGTGATGCGCTCGCATACGTCGACGAGATATTCACGGTATCGGGCGTCGGAACAGTAATTCTAGTCACGATTTCCAGAGGGCAATTCAGGTCGGGCGAAGAGGTTTACATAGGCCCCCT
>CAYRZA010000009.1:8228-11840 GCA_964428675.1 uncultured Desulfurococcales archaeon
TCGAACTCGGCAAAGACTACTTGAGGACTGGTGACATTTCTTTCGCTACCCTGGAGTTTCTATATAGGCCCGAGTATATAGAACAGAACTCCGTCTTCGTCTTTAGGGAGGGTAGAACCAGAGGTATAGGCATAGTCCTCGACGCATACGCTAGTTGAGCTTCTTCTTAACGCAATTTATGATATCATTGCTCAGAACTTTGCTCTCCTTTGAGGCTAAGCTCTCTATTAAGGGACTGGAAGTCTCTAGGACGTATTTTATCAGGTAGGAAACCTTCTTGTCATGAAAGCCAAAGCTGGAGTATACGACGAGCCTTATTCCAGATCCCTCAACCACTACTTCATTGCTCACGTGGTCTTCAGCGAACTCGAACTTCCTAATCCTACCCGACAGGGTTAACGTAATAAACGCTATTTTTCTCAACACCTTAAATTCATCATCAGAAATTCTGACCAATCCAGGGATACAGTCCATGAGGGTTTCCTTTCTCGATAATATCTGTCTGACCTTAGATATGTCCTTTACGCTGAACTCTCCCCTTAGCTCCTCAGAGAGCATAATATCAACATGCATTTAGCTTAATTTTATTTGGTTTCTCATCGCACTGAGATCCTTGCGTATTGGAGGAGTACTGTTAGCTGCAGGCGAAGGGAGGAGGTTCGGGGGGAACAAGCTAGTAGAAAAGATCAATAACGTTCCAATAATCCTCCTTAGCCTCAGGGCGCTAGACGGGCTAGAAAGAGTGGTCATAGTAGGGGCATACGCTACTGAGCTATTACCATTACTTAAGGACGAGGTCGTGATCTATAACCCCAAGTGGAGCGAGGGGCTAAGCACGTCAGTGAAGCTGGGAGTCAGGTATTTTTCGGACTATGATGGTATAGTCTTTCACTTGGCCGACATGCCATTCGTCAGTAGACGAACTGTTGAGAATTTGATTAGGGCTTTTGACCCGAAGTCTTGCTATGCAGTTGTCCCTCAGCACGAGGGAAAGAGGGGAAATCCCGTGCTGATCTCGAGGACGTTGTTCAGAAAAACGGACGAGCTCAAGGGTGATGAGGGCTTCCGAAGATTATTAGAGGAAGCAGACAAAGACGGGATGTTGTGTAAGGTTGAAGCGGGCAAAGAAGTACTAATTGACATAGACACGAAAAACGATCTTACGCTTTTCTCATCTTTTCACTGGCAGACTTAATGGCCTTCACTATGTTCTGGTATCCCGTACACCTGCAGAGGTTGCCCGAAATGCCTTCCCTGATCTCCTCCTCTGTAGGATTAGGGTTCTCCTGTAAGAACCACAAAGCCTCCATTATCATCCCTGAAGTGCAGTAACCGCACTGGAGTGCGTGGTTCTCCCAAAACGCCTCCTGTAGTGGGTGCAACTTACCGTCCTTAGAAAGCCCCTCGAGAGTTAATATCTCCGCCCCGTCCGCCTCGACGGCTAAAACGGTGCACGACTTGACGGAACGCCCGTTCATTATCACCGTGCAGGCTCCGCAGTGCGAGGTATCACAGCCAACCCTAACGCTTTTGTACCCTAATTCCCTGAGCACGTGGACGAGTAACTTCCTGGGCTCGACCTCTACCTCGTGGACGTTACCGTTGACCTTCAGAGTTATTTTTACCTTATCGTCAGGAGAGTAAACCTTCATTCACATCACTCCTAAGGCCTTTTTCAACGCCCTCCTAGTTAATATAACTGCTACCTTTTTCTTATACTCACTTGTTCCCCTTATATCACTCACAGGGTTGATCGACTTGAGTACTTCGCTAGCTGCCCTGTTTATTAAGTCCTCATTCGGTTCTCTGTCAAGCAATACGCTCTCGACTTCCCTAGCCCTAACTCCCTTGTTCGAAACGGCGGTCAATCCTACCCTCAAGTCCTTCACTATATTGCCTTCCTTTTTGGCTAGTACTGCAACGCCAACTATTGCGAAGTCCCCAGCCTTGCGCTCGAGCTTCTCGTAGTCCCACGTATACCCCTGATAGTCCTTCACTATTACCTCTGTTACCAACTCACCCTGCTTCAAATCCGGCGTGTACATGTCCTTAATGAACTCCGTGAACTTCACCCTCCTTGAGCCGTTAAGGCCTGTCACGACGACTTCCGCGTCCATTGCAGTTAAAGCCGCCTGATAGTCGGCCGATGGATCGGCGTGAGAAATGCTCCCCCCAATAGTCCCCATATTCCTCACTTGAGGATCTGCAATCTTTATCGCAGTATCGCTCAACAGCGGGATCTTAGACTTGTAAACGTCGTAATGCGTTACTACAGCTCCTATCCTGTAATAGTCACCCTCCTTCTTGACGAAGTTAAGCTCTTTCAGCCTCCTTATTTCAACCAGATATGAGGGCCTTATGAGCCTCAGCTTCAGCATCGGAATTAGGCTATGACCCCCGGCAAGAGGTTTCGCATCGTCGTGCTCTGACAAGAACTGAAGCGCTTCGTTGAGGTTATCAGGAACAACGTATCCTATTCTCGGCGGATACACGAAAAGTCGTTGCAAGCGTTCGTTTTAAGCCTTACTTCTTACGCCATCTTCCACAGCTTATCCCTCATGGTCACAGCCTTACCGACGATTACTAGAAGGGGAGGCTTTACCTTGTTCACGTAGTCTTCTAGTCCCGCTACCGTGGTCACGTAGACGTTCATATCAGGCAGGGAAGCGTTTCGAATTAGTGCCACAGGTTCGTTTGGGCTTCTGGTTTTCAGCAAAACTTCCCTGATTTCGTTCAACCTCGCTGCACCCATTACGAACACCAACGTTCCCATGCTCGGAATGTAGGACTGCTCTATTGGCCTTCCTCCTTCTCTAGTGGCCGTCAGTGCAGTAAAGGAGGGCCCAGTTGTCCTGCCAGCTAGGGGGATTCCGGCCAGCAAGGGACCAGCGGTGACGCTCGAAACTCCAGGTACTACCTCGCAATCTATTCCGTGCAACAGCACGTACATACATTCCTCCTCACCCCTGCCGAACACGTACGGATCTCCGCCCTTGAGCCTCACCACTAGTTTTCCCTCGTTTGCCTTCTTTACCAGTAATTCATTTATTACTGACTGTAAATCGGCATCTCCGTATGACTTTCCGACATATATCTTCTCGCATGTCGGTTTACACTCCTTAAGCAAATCTTGACTTATCAGTCTGTCGTAAATCACAACGTCAGCGGACCTGAGGTACTTGAGCCCCTTAACAGTTATGAGTTCTGGGTCACCCGGCCCTGCCCCAACCAATACTACCTTTCTCATATCATGCGGACTCGCTTGGCTATGTATAAGGCTAACGCTACCCCCTCAGGCGCTTTAACTAGGAATACCATAGCCAGTACGTATATTAACACCATCGACTCCGAAACTCCGAACAAGGTCGAGCTAATGTATATTATGAACACATAGAACAAATCAGCGCCTAAAGCTACTGAATATAATATAATTTTTTCTATGAACTTAAGGGAAGGTATTGCGACGCCTACTAGGAAACCCCCGACAAGCTCGCTCAGGAAGGAGATCACAAAGTAGAAGGGGTCATATATTTCGAAGCGATAAAAGGACGGGATAAGCCAAACCGACGCCAATACAGATCCCACAACTATAAGTATAGGGGAATACTTTCT
>CAYRZA010000010.1:0-4384 GCA_964428675.1 uncultured Desulfurococcales archaeon
AATTCCCTTGTGGTTAAGAAGGCCTTAGACATTTACCTGGCCCTCCTTAACGTAGACGAAATTGAGAGCGTAATCTCTTACCTGACCTATAAGGAGAAAGGTTTCAGGGTCTCCCTTCAGGCCAGTAGATTACAATTGCTAACTAAATACGCCGACTCCCTCGACTCCCTTCAGGCCTTATTACAGGCGATGTCGAAGGAATACCCCAGGATCGTAGAGGCGATAAACCACGTAATGGCCAACAAGGGCTCGGACTTGAGCTCTATCAACGGGCTCCTTGAGGCCCACCTCTTCTCGAGCCTCTACAAGTTGGTCACATCCTTGAGGGGTGACTGGCAGGCAACGATCAAGAGGATCTTATGCGGCTACATGGACTACTACGCCTTGGCCTTAGCCTATACTCTCCGCTTGTCAGACCTAGACGTCTGCTCAATACCTCAGGACTCTCCCAGGAACGTGGCCGCGTCCCCGCAGATACTCGTGGACGTAATAAGGGCCTCAAGCTGGGGCAAGCTAGTGAAGGGCTCCGCTCCTCTAGAGGCCTTAGCCGAGATGAGG
Source organism: uncultured Desulfurococcales archaeon (assembly GCA_964428675.1). Lineage (GTDB taxonomy): Archaea > Thermoproteota > Thermoprotei_A > Sulfolobales > Sulfolobaceae > Acd1. Next base: position 559 of record CAYRZA010000010.1, read on the forward strand.
GTTCAGGTCAGGAGGAACGCCAGGAAGGCGGCATACCAGGCGTTCGAGGGCGATCCGTTCAGTCCCGCCGGCGGGATAGCGATAGCGGAGCTCATAAGGCTCGACTACCAAGACCTGGCGACCATAGTTACTGGCCTCGACGCGAGGCTGGACAGAAATAAGATCTTAGACATGTTATCCTTCGAGAGCGTCTAAAGCTCTTTTATCAACGAGTGCTTCGCCCTCCGTTAAAACGATCGTGAACTCCGGTATTGCTGGCGGGTCCGGGAGGTCGGGGTAAGGCTTTTCCTTTCCCAAGTAAATCCACTTGAGCTTGCCGTTCCTCCTTTCCAGCCTGTACCAATACCTCCCAACATACACGTACTTCTTCCCGCCCTTGTGTACGACGTGATAGGGCTTTAAGTACACCCCAGTTCCGCTTATCTCGCTGTTATACTCATAGACCAGCGACTTAAGCTTCGACAGGAGCGTGTCGAAGCTCTTCGGGTCGAGGCTAACTAGCATCTTATGAAACAAAGAATTATACTGACAAAAGCGGATCCAACGATTCAGGGGGTATAACTTGAGACTAAGGGATTTCGGTAATACTGGAATAAGGGTCAGCGAGCTAGGCCTAGGCCTCTGGTCCTTGGTCTCAGAGGAGTGGAGCGGAGACGTTCAGAGGGCTGAGGACGTCGTAAGGAAGGCCTACGACCTCGGGATAAACTTCTTCGACACCGCAGACGTTTATGGAGAGGGTAAGGGGGAAGAGGTAATAGCGAAGGCCCTCGGGACCAAGAGGGATAAAATAATAATACTCACAAAGGTCGGCATTGACTTTTACAACAAGAAAGGAGGGAGGACTTCGTTAAATTACTCAATAGACTACTTGTGGTTTGCCGTAAAGAAATCTCTGGAGAGACTAAACACGGATTACATAGACATCTTAATGCTCCACAACCCGAAGATGCACCACATAACTAGCAGGGAAGTGTTCGAGTTCATGCAAGAGCTGAAGAAGGACGGGATAGCCAGGAGCGTGGGAGTCGCCCTAGGCCCAACGCTTGGATGGCTAGAAGAGGGGTTGAAGGCAATAGAGATGGGCTATGAAGGGCTCGAGTTCATTTATAACTTCATAGAGAGACAACCGGGGGAGACGTTCGAGAGGTACAACATAGGCAAGGTCGTCAGGGTGCCCCACGCATCGGATGCCTTGGACGACGAGAAGAACGCCCTTGAGTTCTCCTCAAAGTTGCACAGGAGGTTCAAGAGCCTCGACTGGATAAGGAGGGCCGTGGAGTACTCCAAGCCAGTTAAGGAGCTGGCAGAAAGGAAGGGCCTCAAGCTCTACGAGGTGGCCCTCCTATACGTCCTTAGGCGGGACTTCTCGTCAGTCGTGCCCAACATAGCTAACCTACACGACCTAGAGAGGTTCGTTGGAGCTTTAAACAAGGAGCTCGACGAAGAGGTCTTGAGCCTAATAGAAGGACTATACGAGACCAAGTTCAAGGAGCTCAACGCCGAGAGCGTAGAGGAGACTAAGGCCTATAAGTGAGGTAGAACTCCGCGAACTCCCTGAAGGCCTTGGCCCTGTGGGAGTACTTGTTTTTCTCTTCGACGCTCATCTCCGCAAAGGTCCTATTCTCTCCTTTGGGTATGAAGATGGGATCGAACCCGAACCCCCCAGTCCCTCTGACCTCCTCTGAGATCTCTCCCTCAACTTCCCCCCTGAAGACCTTTACTATGTCCCGGTCCACATAGGCCAGGTAGGTCACGAACCTGGCTTTCCTGTTGCTGACACCTCTCATCAACTTCAGGACCCCGTCAAGTCCTATTGTCTTCCTGGCGTAACTAGTGTACGGTCCGGGGAAGCCGTTCAGGGCCTCTATGAAGAGCCCGGTATCCTCGGCTATTAATGGCTCCCTAACGACGCTGTAAGCTAGCTGGGCGGAGAACCTGACTATTTCGCTTAGGTCTTCCGATTGGATCTCGAACTTCGGTAACTTTACCCACTCGAGCTCGATCCCGAACTCCTTTGCGACCTCCTGGAGCTCCCTGAACTTCCCCTCGTTAGACGTTACCACCTTTACGCCTTTCCTCGACATACCTGCCCCTCATCCTTATCTCCTTGACCTTCTTTAGCACTTCCTCGTAGTAGCTTATGTACTGGGAATACCCCTCAATGAAGCCCTCCATCACTTCGTCCTTGCAGTAGGGGTGTACGCTCTCGAGGCTCCTGAGGAAGACGTGCACGTCGGTCGCCTGGTCCTCAAGGTCGTCGCTCCTCTTCGCCAAACCGAAATCGATCAGGAAGACCTCACCCGAGCTCTTCATTATCATGTTAGCCGTGGTCAGGTCACCGTGGACTACCCCAGCCCTGTGAAGCTTTCCGGCTAGTTCCCCGATCTTCAGGCCGATCTCCTTATCGAGCTTACCCAAATCCTTTAGTAGCGTTCCCTCAACGTACTCCATAACTAATACGTACTCGTGAGGGAGGACTAGGAATACCGCAGGCGCGTTAACGCCGGCCTTCAACGCCAAGTATATCAGCTTGGCCTCGCTCTTTGTCCTCTCCTCGTTTATCTTCCTGTCGAGCTCGGGATGCCTGTAAGGCTTAGGGAGCCTCTTCTTCACTATTACCCTCAATCCCTTTATCTCGCCCTCGTAAATTATTGCCTCGGCCCCCCTCTTTATTTCCCTCCTTATCTCCAGCCAATCTCCACCTGATCCACCCTCCACCTCGGCCTCACCACCGCCTTTTCGGGACTTACCTTGACGCCGCTTTTATACGCTAGGAGCCCTGTATAGGCTATCATTGCCCCGTTGTCGCCGGAGTATTCTGGAGGCACTATCTTAATCTCCACTCCCCTTTCCCTTCCGAGGGCCTCCAACTTTTCCCTCAAGCTGACGCTCGCCGCAACTCCTCCCACTACTAGGACTTCCCTCTTTCCGGTCAGTGCCAAAGCCCTCTCCGTCGCCTCCAGGAGCATGGCGAACGCGTATTCCCTAACGCTGTAGCAGAGGTCGTGAATGTCGACCTTGTCCTTCATCCTAAGGGCCGCCGTAAGGAGGCCAGAGAACGACATGTCCTGCCCCTTCACCACGTAAGGCAAGTCCAGGAGTTTCTTCGCTCCCTGGGCGCAAATGTCTATCATATGGACCCCGTTCTTAACATAGGGCGGGGCCAGTCCTATTTCCCTCACGAACGCGTCCATCATGTTCCCCAAGGCTATGTCGAGGGTCTCGCCGAACACTCTGTACCTCCTGTCGAAGTAGGTCGCTATCACTGTATTACCGCCGGAGAGGTAAAGGACTAGGGGGTCTATACTCTTGGTGGTGAAGATTCCGATCTCTATGTGGGCAATGCCGTGATTGACGGGGATTATGGGCTTACTGTACTTCAAGGCCAAGGCCCTCGCGATTACCGCGCCGACCCTGAGAGCGGGCCCTATTCCAGGACCAAGTGCGACCGCTATCGCATCGACGTCTTCAATCCTAACGTTAGCCTTCTCGAGGGCGTCCCTTATTACCTGTGGCGCGACTTCCGCGTGGTGCTTCGCCAGTTCTCCCGGCTTCATCCCTCCCTGAGGGGGGACGTAAGTGTGCCTAACGTTAGCTAGTATTCGAACCGGGTCATCACTGACCAATCCTACGCCGAAAGTATGAGCGGTGCTTTCAATTCCTAAAATAATCATTTCTTTTTACCTACAAACTCAGTGTAACTACATTTGCCGCAGTGCCACCTTTCCACCGGCTTCAGGTGGTGGGCCATTACGCTTCCACATCTCGGGCACTTCTTGTTCTTCAGTATGATCTTGTCGCCCTGAATTTCGTAGTAAAGCCTTAC
>CAYRZA010000010.1:4484-7977 GCA_964428675.1 uncultured Desulfurococcales archaeon
CAAATCTCATAAACCAGCGGTTTTAAGACTTACGAAGGTCTTGAATTATAATCTCAGCGACCCTCTTGCCTGACAAGACCATAGCACCGAAGATCGGTCCCATCCTCGGCAAGTTCTTGACTTCACAGACCGCCATCCCAGTGGCGTAAAGCCCTGGGGCTACTGGGCCGGTGTTCTCGACCACCAGCTCCTCGGCCACCTCGCTGTAGGCAGACCTCTCTCCTGGGACTGATATATTTAGCTCCGGGATCTTCCTTGCGGCCACAGAGATTACTTCGGCGTCGTGGCCCGTGGCGTCAACGACTGCCTTGGCGGATATAAATATTGGGTCTACGTGCAGACCCGACATTTGGGTTGCTGTCCACTCTATTGCGACTCCAGCCACCCTAAGGGGGTTCTCCCTGAATATTACGTCGTCGACAGTTACACCGTGAATGATCTTAGCCCCTGCGTCTATTGCGGCCGTAGCCAGTTTGGCCATGAACTCCGCTGCGTCCACGACATAAACGCCGTCGTCGACCGATTTCAGCCTCACGCCTATTTCCCTCAGCACTTCGTCTGCCGGTTCTTCTATCACGATCTTGTGGAAAAGCATTGCTCCTCCGCCTATCCCTCCCCCGAAGCTTAGCCTCCTCTCGAAGACGACGGTTTTGAGTCCAGCCTTAGCTAAGTAATAAGCGGCAGTCATTCCTGACGGGCCCGCTCCCACTATTACTACGTCTGTCTCCACTATATCGAGCCAGTCCTTCATCGTCTCTTCAATTATGAACTTAGAGATCTTCGCCTCGGGAACCCTCTTAATTGTCCTCTGCACGGCACGGATTTAACTCACTTAATAATAAGCTTAATTTATATTTTGCCTTTTTTAACTAACAAACGCGACATGCCGTTCTTCCTGAGCTCTGGGGTCAACGAGATTAGGTGCTCCTGGTGTTCTAAAGTCATTAAAGAAAATCCAATAGTCGTCAAGACCTGCTGTAGCAACAAACCGAAGGTCTTTTGTTCCTGGAGGTGTTACGAGGCTTGGAAGAGGGAGTGGCTAAGGGCTCAGGAGCAGCTGAGAAGAAGGTCGTCGTCGGTATAACGGGAGCCTCGGGGGTGATTTACGGCGTCCTCTTGGTGAGGGTTCTAGCTGAGCTCGGCTACGACGTTGACGTTATGATATCTCAGGAAGCGGAGAAGGTAGCTCAGCTCGAGTGCTCGACCTCACTAAGGGACTTACTGAAGGGGTTTAGGCTTTACAGGGAATACGAAGTGGAGGCCCCTCCGTCGAGCTCGAGCTATCTCGTGAGGACCTTAGGGGTTATAATATCGCCCTGTAGCCAAAAGACCCTAGCCCTAATAGCTCATGGAATCTCGCAGGACCTCATATCTAGGTCAGCATTATCAGCTATAAGGATAAGAAAGCCACTAGTTCTAGTCATAAGGGAGACCCCATTGAGCACCATAGACTTAGAGAACGCGCTGAAAGTCTCGAGGGCTGGGGGAATAATACTCCCGGCCTCTCCAGGGTTCTACCACATGCCAAGGACTATAAAGGACATGGTGTTGTTCGTAGTCGGAAAGGCCCTGGACGCTTTGGGAATACAACATGACTTATATAAGAGGTGGAACGAGGTCAGAAGAGATCCAGACCTTTGCGGGACGCTCTTGAAGTGAGGTTTTCCATCTCCTTCTCTTCTTTTTCCAGTTCCTTCTCGAACTCGTCGCCGCCACCCTTGCTCTTCACCGCGAAGGAGCACTTGTTGCCTGGAAGTAAGGCCCTCTTCTCGCAGAATGCGAACTGGCACTCTCCAGCGATGCAGTTGTCCCCGACCCACATGCAGAAGCCCACCTTTTGTAACATGCCCTTAACGTACCTCTTCTCTATCTTCAAAGCCTTCTTGCTACACCTGAAGTACGGACATAGGGGATTGCATTTGTCCCCTAGGGGTAGAGGTTTCGGCTCGCTTTCAGCTTCAAACCTCCTAGGGGGTTGAGTATCCCTTCCCCTTGCGGTCAACTATGAGACCTCCTCTGCCAATTTTTTAGGGCTTGACCCACTTAAACGAAACGTAGCTTATAACCTTTCCTGGCCCAACTATTGCTAAGACTAACTGCTTCCTGGTGCTGTGGGACACTCTGCCGAAGCTAAGGAGCTCGTTAGGTCTCAATGCCTGGCCATACCTGAGCGCTATCACCAAGTAGGGGGCGTGTTCCACTCCTGGAGCTACAGTATAAACCGCGAAGTCAGCCCCGAATTTGGTTCCCGACCTCACCACAAACCCCTTGCTCCTCAAGTCCCTGTAGACCGCGTAGAGCTCGTCGAACCTCTCGTCGTTCACCTTGCCGCAGTTCCTCAATTCCTCCACACTAAGTTTTAGTCCGTCCTGGGTGTAAACCTCCAGCACTTCATTTTCTACCAAATACAGCGCCTCGACGATCGAGAGCACTAACGGTTCGTTGATGTCCTGCGGTCCTTTAGGCTTCTCCAAGGACAGGGGCTTCCCGTAGAAACCTAGGGCGTAGACCTTCCTCGCCTCCTCTACGTCCTCCACGAATACGTGGAAGCCCTTGAGAACTCCCTTCATCTTACGACCTCAAGTAGGACACGAGGTATAAGTCTGTCGCTATTTCCCTCATTATGTCGGCAGTGTCCTCTACCCTGTCTATCACGTCCTTGAGCAACATAGTTATAATCATGTCCCTGCTCGACTCGAATACCTTGACCTCGGAGTTCCTATAGATGTCGTCGACGTCCTCCTCAAGTTTTATGATGCTTCTCGCCATCTCCTCGACCTTTTTGGGGTTAATGGAGAGCATCTTTAAGGCTTCAGCTACTTCCATAGCCTGTTGCAATACCTTCTCGGTCATAGTTATTAGGAGCGTGTTCATTACGTCCCCTACGTCCTTCTCCTTCATGAAGATCATTGAGAGCCTGTAAGAGATGGCGGAGAGGTTCTGGGACGCCTTCTCTATTAGCCTTCCTATTTCTATATACAAATCATAGGCTTCAAGCGATTCCCTCAACTTGACCAAGTAGCTCATTAGACTTATGTTGAGCCACTCGTTGTTGTTCTTAATTCCCTCGACCTTCGCGTATACGTTTCCCGACGCCTTCTGGTCCAATTGCTCCCTTACCAGCCTCAACCCATCAACTAAGTTATTCATCATCCTTAGGAGCTGCTCGTCAACGTTTATTTCAGCTATACTCCCTCCCATTTTACCATGCGACAGGTTTAATGGTTAATAAATAAACTTTGAGATTAATGAACTAATCTTACTTATCATCGCAAGGTCTTTCTCTATTTCGGACGCTAGGTGCTCGGTGTTGGGCAGGGATTTAATGGCCTCCAAGACGCTCCTCTCGTCGTTCAGCATCACGGTGTAATAGTAGTTTATTATGCCTAAAGCCTCTTCCCTTACAGACCTATTAGTAACATGTTCTATATTGTTCACTATTACCTTGAAGTGATTGTAGAGCTCCTGTCTAGCCCTCCTCAGCTCCTTTAGT
>CAYRZA010000010.1:8077-11262 GCA_964428675.1 uncultured Desulfurococcales archaeon
CTCCTGCCCTTAACTGATACCTCCACTTCATCCTTAATGCCGAGCTCCTTCGCGGTCTTCTCCGGGACTATAACGACGCCCTTGTCCACTTCGGGTTTCTTCCTCATCTTGACCCTCTTTTCCTTGATCTCCTTCTTCTCGCTCTTCAGGGCTGAGGCTGGCGGTATTAGGCTCAAAACGCTCTTAATGTTTTCCTTTTTCTCCTCCTTATTCTCCTCACTCATAGCTACCACTCACGGGAGCGCCTACTGACTTAAACTCGACGTTTTCGTATAATAGCTTCCTCAGGACGCTATTTAAGTTATCTACTTTAACCCTCACCTGCTCCCACGTGTCCCTGTCCCTAATGGTCACGGTGTTATCCTCAAGGGTCTGTGGGTCGACCGTCACACAGTACGGTATGCCTATCTCGTCAGCCCTTGCGTACCTCCTGCCTATGCTTCCTGAATCGTCGTAAATGGCATCGAACTCCGTCCTCAACGAGTTGTATATTTCTTTAGCCCTCTTGATTAGGGACTCTCTCTCCAGGAGGGGATACACGGCCACCTGGTACGGTGCTATTGCCTTAGGCAACATCAATACTACCCTGTCCTTCCTCTCGGTGTAGGCGTTCAGTATGGTCAAGTAGAGGGACCTCTCGACGCCGAAGGAGGGCTCGACGACGTGCGGGATGAACTTCTCGCCATGAACCTTTTCCTCCCTTTCGACGATCTTTACGTAGTTGGCGATAGGCTTCCCCGCGATTGTTCCGTTGTTCCTTATCAACTCCTCCACTTCCTCGGGCTTCATTTTGGTAAGCGTCGACATGAACTCCTTAACGAATTCCTTCCCCTCCCTCTCCAACGCGTCCTTGTTGATTATTACGCTCTTCCTCTTGACCGCTTTCGGTTTGTCATATCGCTTGAAGACGCTGAGGTCCTGTCCACTGTACTGGGAGTGCCTACTGAGGTCGTAATCACCCCTATAAGCGTGGCCCGAGATTTCCACTTTCTCGCCGTGTATTACGACTATCTGATCGAAGGTCTGCCTAGAGTAGTGGGCCCTCTCATGAGGCAACTTCTCCTCGAAGTAGTAGTCCTTTATCCCTAAGTCCCTCACGAAGTTCGAAGCGACCACCATCCAATAGGCCATCCAAGGGTTTATGACTACCTTTTCGTTGACCAGCTCCTCGACGCTGAATTCCGTCGGCTTTTCCTCTCCCCTCTCCTTGTCTTGTGCTCTCAAAACCCTTATCTTAAGTCCCTTGAACTTGTCCAGCGGAGGAAGCTCGTCGGAGTTGGGGTCTATGAAGAACTCCAGTTCCATGATGCTGAACTCCCTCATCCTTATCAGTCCCTGCCTCGGTGAAATCTCGTTCCTCCCAACCCTTCCTACTTGGGCGATTCCCAGCGGTAGCTTCTGCCTATAGCTCTCGTATACCCTCTTGAAGGCCGTGAACATCCCCTGAGCGGTCTCAGGCCTCAAATAGCCCAGGCTAGAGGAGTAGGGCCCTATCTGCGTCTGGAAGAGGAGGTTGAAGAGCTTAACGTCGCTCAGCTCTCCTCCATCGTAAGGGCACTTGACCCCCTTTTCCTTTATTATTCTGGTGAGCTCGCTAGGGGGCAAACCCTCGACGTTCATCTTCAGGACATCCTCAATCAGATGGTCAGCCCTAAAGACCCTGTGGCACTTGGTGCACTCGACTATCGGATCGGTGAAGCTCTCCACGTGACCGCTAGCTTCTAGCACCCTCGCTGGGGTAATCATTGGCGTCTCTATTTCAACGACGAACTCGCTGTTGTCGAGTACGAAGTGCTTCCTCCAGAGGTTTACTATTTTGTTCTTGATCAACACACCTATTGGGCCCAGGTCGTAAAGGCCCGCCACTCCGCCGTAAATTTCATAGGAGGGCCAGAATATTCCTCTCCTCTTGGCCAGCTCCAGTACCTTTGTGTGAATGTCGGCCATCTCAGACACTCCTTAGAATCACTTATAAAAAGCTCAGCTAGTGCTAAAGCCTATGAGCGATGTCAGGTTACTCTGGCTGAACGAGAATTCCCTCAAGTTCGCGGGCTTCAACAGGGAGTCCTCCCCCTTCGTCATAGTGGGCTACCCGATGGACATAACTTCCAGCTTTAGGCCCGGCTCAAGGTTCGCGCCTAACGCCATAAGGTCCTCAGCCCCCTACATAGAGTTCTACTCCATAAGGAACGGAGTGGACGTGGGCGACTTCGGCTTCAACGACGTTGGCGACGTAGTCATGCACCCCTCCGACGTTGAGGAGAACCTCAGGAGGATCTCCGACGTGGCCAGTTACTTCAAGGAGAAGGGGAAGATCCTGGTTGGGCTCGGAGGAGAGCACACCGTGACTCCAGGAATAATCAGGGGCATAAAGGGGAGCAAGAGGCTCTGTGTGGTCTCAATAGACGCTCATATGGACCTGAGGGAGGAGTACATGGGCTACAAGTACGACCACGCCTGCGCGATGAGGAGGACTTACGAGCAGGGAGTTAAGGTCGTGCTGGTCGGAGTGAGAGCCTTCACTAAGGAGGAAATGGATTTCGCGAAAGAACATGGAATTCCGTTCATAACCTCCTTACAGGCGGAGACCATGGGGTCGAACTGGTTGATAAAAGAGGTGTCCAAAGAGCTAGAGGAGTGCGAAGAAATATACGTGACGTATGACATGGACGGCATAGACCCAGCTTACGCCCCTGGGGTAGCGACTCCCGAACCGGAAGGACTGAGGCCTACCACAGTACTCGACTTGATCTCCGGAATAGCGGACGAGAGGTTCGTGGGGTTCGACGTAGTTGAGGTCAGCCCTCCCTTCGATCCAAGCGGGATAACCAGCGTGTTGGCAGCTAGGATAATACTGGAGACCTCGGCAGCAGTCTATAGGGCGAAGTTCAAATAGCCTTGACTATCTTTATTGTCCTCTTCCTCACCATAAAGATTATAGGATAGCCGCAGTACGGGCACCTCACTCCAGGCAGTACCCTGAGCTCCTCGTCCGTGAACTCCTTACCGCACTTGATGCACTTATACAGGGCCATCTAGTTACGTTAAGCTAGACTGTATAAAACGTTTTTCGAACCGAAAAGCTGATAAGCAAAGCCGTGAAGACACTACCTAAGTAAAAGCATGGACAATTCCCTGTGCGGTGGTCTCCCACCCGAGCTTTGTGAGCAGTTAAACAAAGAAGA
>CAYRZA010000011.1:0-11112 GCA_964428675.1 uncultured Desulfurococcales archaeon
TGGTCTTCTTCGTTCTGCTCCCGTTGGCTATCATAGTGGTGTACCTGTTGCTCAAAGGTAGGTTCGACGTGGCCGGTTTAATCGAGATAGCACTTGCAGGTTTGGAGACGTTTTTATACCTAAAGGGCTAAACCTTAACTGTGCCGAGGAAAAAACAACAAGACCCCTACGTCTGTCCTATCTGTGGAGCGAGGGTAGAGAAGCCCGAGAAGACGTGGCAACTCATTTCTCCATTGCCCGACGCGTATGGAAGGATAACGATAACAGTGATGGGTTCATTCGTCTGCCCCAACGGACATAAATGGAGGGCTGTGATATCGAAAATAAAGGCTGGAGAATCAGGAGTTGAAGTGGAAGGCAAGAAAGGGGTTAAGAAAATAGAAGTAGAGAGAAAGGATGAGAAAGAGAATAGAGGCGAGATAATAGAGTTAGATCTTGAGGATATAGATAAAGAGGCGTTAGAAGAAGATGAAGAAGAGTGACGTAATTATAGTTGTTGTCGTTGGGCTAATTTACTTCCTAATACTCTCAGGCATAGTAAAGACGGCCAGCGTTGAAGGCGTATCTATGTATCCTATTTTCCAGAACGGATATCTAGTATTTTATGAAAAGCCCACCAATATACAGGTAGGTGACGTCGTAATATATGTCTCCTATACAGGTTACGTCATCCACGAAGTGGTAGAGAAAGAGGGAACGCATTACATTACGAAAGGAGTGGATCCCTATACAAACCTTGAACCTGATAACGTGATTGGTTTAGAGCCAATTAGCGGGCTAACGAGCGATCAAATAATAGGCAAGGTGGTCAGCATAAACGGATATTACGTGACGATTCCATATCTAGGCTACCTATCGATCCTCTTCACGTCACTTTAGGGGGCCTATTAACCCTCTTTCCCTCAGTTTCTTCACTCTAAGGCTAGGGGTTATGGTTGTCGGGTGATTGGCGATTACATTGTTTATTCGCGACACACTAGTCTTTTTAGGCGAGGATAGGATCTCCTCAGGTTTCGAGTAAGCCTTCTCTACTATTTCCCTTAGAGCTCTCACGAATTCGTCGAGCACCTCCTTAGGCTCGGTCTCTGTAGGCTCTATCATTAGCGCCTCTTCGACTATTGGAGGGAAATAGATAGTAGGTGCGTAAAACCCCCTGTCGAGTAAGGCCTTAGCTATGTCGTTTGCGGTGACGCCAGTTACTTTTGCCAGCTCTGCTGCGCTGAAGACGACCTCGTGCTTTCTCGGCCTGTGAGGAGCTATAAGGGAAAGCCCCTTGACGTCTCTTAGTTTTGCTATTAAGTAATTGGTCGCGAGAACGCTATGTTCTGCAACCTTCTTAAGACCTTCTGGGCCGAGACCTAACAGGTAGGAGAACGCTATCGCGACGTTGCCTATGTTCCCCCAATAAGAGGCTATCTTACCTACGCTCCTCTCGGGCTTGCTCCACCTGAACTTACTGCCGTCCTTTACGACCACTGGGTAAGGCAAGTACTTGGCGAGCTCCCCTTTCGCGCATATAGCTCCAGCGCCTGGGCCGCCCCCGCCGTGGGGGACGCCGAAGGTTTTGTGCAGGTTTAAGTGAACGATATCGAAGCCCATGTCGCCGGGCCTAGCGATGCCCAAAATGCCGTTGAGGTTCGCCCCGTCGTAGTACAGGAGGGCCCCGCTTTCGTGAACTATCTCGGATATCTCTAGTATGTCCTCCTCGAAAAGGCCGAGCGTGTTCGGGTTGGTCAACATGAAGCCTAGTGTTTTATCCCCCGTGGCCTTCCTCAGAACCTCTAAGTCGACCAGTCCCTCCGAGTTAGACCTAATGTAAACCACTTTAAGTCCGAGCATTCCGGCCGACGCGGGGTTAGTCCCGTGTGCGGTATCAGCGACGAGGACTTCGTCCCTTTCCTGGTTTCTATCGGCGAAATACTTCTTCATCATTAGCAGTCCCGTTAGCTCCCCAGCAGCACCCGCTGGAGGCTGTAAGCTACAGAGGTCGGTTCCTGTGATCTCCGCAAGCCAGTTCTGCATTAGGTACATTAGCTCTAATACGCCCTGAACCGTCTCTTCGTCCTGAAGCGGATGTAAGTCCTCTGTGACCTCTACTGCCCTAAGCTCCACTTTGGGGTTGTACTTCATGGTACAGGAGCCCAAGGGGACCATGCCGGTGTCGACGCCAAAGCTCATTTGAGAGAGCCTTACGTAATGCCTCACCACTTCCTGCTCTGTATGTCCTGGGATCTCTGCTGGGTTTTCCCTTAACAATTCCTTTCTAGGGCTGTATTTCCTTTCCGTCTTAGGAATTGTAAAGCCGATCCTCTCCGTATCGCCTGTTTGGAGTATGAGCGGTTCGTTCCAGTACGCCTGTCTCCATTCAGGCACCCCTTATCACCTCGGCCACTTCCTTTATCGCCTCTAAGGGATGCACTTCCGTCACGCAGAACAGTGCCCTCCTTTTATCGAGCTTCAAACCTCCATGGATGCCCCTAGAGAGTAACTTCTTATGGATTTCGTCATAATCCCTCTCGAAATCGAGCGCGAATTCCTCGAAGAAGTCAGACCTGAAGGCTCTCTTCGCGCCCGCTCTCGTGAACTCCTCCATAGCTATATGGCTTCTGTTGTAGGCCTCCTCGGCGAGCTCTCTGAGGCCCTTATAGCCCAAAAGCGAGGCGTAGACAGCCACTGCGATAGCCATAAGGGTCTCGTTCGTTGTTATGTTAGATGTCGCTTTTTCCCTTCTCGCGAACTGTTCTCTAGCCTGCAAGACCAACGTGTACGCCCTTTTATTATCGGAATCAACGGTCTCGCCTACAATTCTGCCCGGCATCTGCCTTACTAGCCTTCCGTCCCATTTGGTCGCTAAAATGCCGACGTAAGGCCCACCGAAGTTAAGGGGTAAGCCGAACTCTTGTCCGTCTGACACAGCTATGTCGAATCCCAGCTCTCCCGGTGGTTTGAACAAAGCAGAGGACAGGATCTGCATTCCCATAATGGAGATTGCGCCCTTCGACTTAGCTAGGTCGACCACAGCCTTCGGGTCGGTCTCTATCACGCCGTAGAAGTTGGGTTGCTGAACGTAAATGGCAGCAACGCCTTCTACGTCGACGTTACTGAAGTCCGTTTCTCCCGTTTCCTCATTAAGTGGGGCCTCAACGATCTGAATTCCCCTCCCCCAAAGCCAGGTCCTGAGCACTTCCTTATGGTAGGGGTTCATGGCCTTCGGTATCAGTACTTTCTTCCTCCCTGTGATCCTAACAGCCATTAGCATGGCCTCCGCCAATGCGCTGGCCCAATCGTACATGCTCGCGTTGACTACTTCCATTTCGAGGAGTTCCGCAACGATGCTCTGGTACTCGTAAAGCGCCTGGAGCAAGCCCTGTGATATCTCCTGCTGATAAGGCGTATATGCAGTATAGAACTCCGACCTGAAAATGAGGAACTTCACCACTTCAGGTACGTAATGCGGACACGCTCCAGCACCCAGGAAAGGAGGATATTTGAGCTTCGCGTTCTTTTCTTTCAGCCTCTCTAGGGCTTCGACTATTTCGGGCTCTGTAAGTGCCCTGCCGAAGCCCACGTTCAATTCCCTTTTAAGCCTTATTTTTTCTGGAATATCATTGAATAAATCATCTATTCTATTTACTCCTATTTCCTTGAGCATTTCCTCCTCTTTCTCGAGGTTTGGAAGCCAAGAGCGGTAGCTCACTATAATAGCCAATGGGATGTTGAAGTATTAATGCGCTTGGAAACTCCTCTCAGACAGCTCGAAGAGAGCTTGGGCGCGAACTTCGGGGAATTTGCAGGCTGGGAGATGCCGATGAGTTACGGTAACTACAGAGTGGAACACATGGCGGTGAGGGAGTCCTCGGCTTTCTTCGATCTAACCCATATGGGCAGGTTAAGGATAAAGGGGAAGCCCGAAGAGTTCGACAGGCTTAGCACGAGGGGGATCTCGAAGTTCTCCAAGGGTAAGATGACGGGTCCTCAGGCCTTCCTCAACGATAAAGCAGGGTTTGTGGACGACTTCATGGGCTATAGGGTTAACGACGAGGAGTTCCTGATAGTCACTAACGCGATAAATAGGGAGAAGGTAATCTCTTGGATTCAGAGGAACTCCTCCCTAGTCGTCGAGGACTTGACCTTCGATTACGTAATGCTCGCTATTCAGGGGAAGAGAGTGTGGGACTTCGTGCCGAAACCGGACCTGGAGCCGTTGCAGTTTAAGATGAACGCTCAGTTCATGGGCCACGAGGTCTTCCTCCTCAGCAGGTCCGGTTGGACCGGTGAGGACGGAGTGGAGGTGTGGGCAAAGCCACAGGTAGCCGAAAGCCTGGTAAAGGCCCTGGTGGAAAGGGGCGTGAAGCCAGCAGGCCTGATAGCCAGGGACAGTATAAGGCAAGAAATGGGCTTCGTCCTCTACGGCGAGGACATAGACGAGAATGTCAACCCTATAGAGGCTAGGTATTGGATATTCGACCTCGACAGGGAGTACATTGGCATTGAGGCCCTCAGGGAGCTTATGAGGACTGGGGTAGAAAGGTTCAGGGTAGGTTTCAAGGCGAAGAAGGGCGAGAACAGGTTGCCCAGGAAGGGCAACGAGATCGTCATCAACGGAGTCAAGGTCGGTTATGTGACCAGTTCGACTTATTCGCCCTACCTTTCAAGGGTGATAGGCATGGGCTACGTCGACGCGAAGCATATGTTCCTCGGGACCAACGCTGAGGCAATAACTAGGACGGGAAAAATAACTGTAAAACTATCAGATTTCCCATTAATCTGATGGAGATAAAGGTAGGGAAGTACGTTGTTTTGGACGACAGGCTCTACACGGAAACCGACGAATGGGTAAAAATAGAGGGCAACCTAGCCACAGTGGGGATCACGGACTACGCGCAGAAGAAGCTAAGGGATATTGTAGGGGTTCAGCTACCTGAGGTGGGGAGAGAGGTTCAGGCAGGAGAAGCGGTCGCGAGCGTTGAGTCGGTCAAGGCATCGTCAGACATTTACACTCCTCTCAGTGGCAAAATAGTGAAAGTCAATGAGAACCTCTTGACCAGCCCAGAGCTCATAAATCAAGACCCTTATGGCAACGGATGGATCTTCGTTATAGAAATATCTAGGCCTGAGGAAAAGGATAAGTTAATTTCTCCTGAGAAGTACGTAGAAAAAATCAAGGAGAGGGAGGGGATTTGACGGAAGTCTCGGTTGAGGAGAAGTACTTGCCCAGACTCGGCAGGCCAGCGTACATGTTGGTGGGCCTACCCGACGCCGGTCTAGTGGGCGTAATTGCGACCGAATTCCTTATAGAAAAACTTAACATGAAGCCCTTCGCCAGCCTTAAGGTCGATGGGAATATGCCAATAGTTTACATAGACGACAGCGTAGCCGTTTCGCCGTTTCAGTTCTATCACGACAACAACATGGTGGTATTCCACTCGTGGATAGCGATACCCTCTAACCTCGCACACAAAATAGCTTCCACGATAGTGAATTACGCAGAGAAGCTGGGAATTGATACTATAATTTCTATAACAGGCGTCCCTATACCTAACAGGCTTGACGTCGATAAACTGAACATGTATTACATTGTCAACGACGACTCGTTGAAGAAGGAGCTGTCGGTTTACGAGGAACTCAAGCCGTTTGGGAAGGGCTACATGGTAGGGCCTTACGTGCCTCTGCTCTTAGAGAGCAAGGCTAAAGGGATTAAGAACTTCGCCATAGTGGTTGAGTCCTTCCTGGACTTGCCAGATCCAGAGGCCTCAGCCACCGCCCTACAGTTCGTAGCGAAATACGTCGGTCTGACCCTCGACACTTCGGAGCTACTCAAGGAAGCTGAGGAGATAAGGGCTAAAATAAAGGGCCTTATGGAACAGACGAGGGAAGAGATGAGGAACTATATGAGCAGTAGAGGCCCGCTCACGTACACGTGAGACCATGCCGGTCTACAAGAGTTTGGACGAAATGATCAAGCACATGATGAGGAGGATAGAGGAGGAGTTTGCCGAAGTCGAGAGGGATATACAGCGTGCCTTAAAGCCTTCCTTGACGGGTTACGAGAGGCCCCTGTATAGCATTATTGATAATGGGACGTACTACGAAGTGGTAATCGATCTGCCCTTCGTGGACACTAAGGCACTTAAGGTCTCAGTGGTCGAGAACGTCATGAACGTGGAGGCCGAGGGACAGGGGAGGTACTATAAGGTAAGGCTGACGTTCCCTGAAGACGTCGACCCGAAGACTGCAGAAGTCAACAAAGTAAAGAACTTCATACGGATAAAAATAAAGAAAAGAATTCGAGCATCAGAATCATAGGTTTTAGAAAACTATTTTAAACGCTGTTAACATTTAATGAAATTAGAATTGGACTTGAGCAGTAGCGAGGTAAAACAGGAAAAGGGTTTTGAGGTCAGGAAGGTTCAGAGGCTCGGTTCGACCTCACTCTTCATAACGTTGCCCAAGAAGTGGGTCAACAGGTGGGGCATAAAACCTGGAGATAAGGTGTTTCTCGAGCTCCTAAGTGACGGTAGTTTGCGTCTGCTTTCCGAGAGGTCACGCCAGAACCAGGGGAAGAAGACGGTCAGGATAGACCTTAACTCCTTAAAGCTAGACGTCAGTCATGTAATAAGGGCTCTTTACGATCTAGGCTATGATGAGATAATCTTCGAGTTCAAGAAGGATATGCAGAGTAAAGTAGTCTCCCAACTGAGGACCGAAATAGAGAAATACTCCGGATTAGAGCTCTCGGAATATTCCGAGACGACGGCCAAGGTGGACTGCGTGGTAGACGACAGCAAGTTCAGCGTTGACACGCTCATAAAGAGGCTTTTGTCAATTATGTCGAGAAAAATTGACGAAATAATTACCTACTTGAATCCAAATACGCAGAAAGAGATTGACAGGCCAGTAACAGCGGACGACGTTGCAAGGGTTTACCACCTGCTCTTAAGGAAGATCTACAAGGAAAGTCAACCCCTTCAGTTGACTATGAAGAACTACATGATATTGCCCATGCTTAACAACTTATACATAATTTTCTTAGAACTGGAGAGGTTACAAGACAAGCTTAAGGCCTCTAATCTCAGCGACGAAGAAAAGAAGACGGTAGTCGATATCCTGCATAAGTATAGCGACATCGAAGATCTAGTAGTTATGAGCGTATTGTTCAGTAGCATTAAGAGAGTTAGCATGGCCTTGAATATCTTATCGGATATAGAGAAATTGATGTCGAACTTAAGCGGGGAGCTCGGCGAGATTTTATCCAGGATAAACGCGCTATTTTATGAAAGCATAAACAGTTCAGTCGGGATTTTATTTATAGATAAAACCGTTTTTAATGAAGATAATAAAAACGAAGGTTCTTGAGGTGATGGGCGTGGTAGAGCTAAGGGTTGAAAACCTTCATGTATCTGTAGAAGGTAAAGAAGTGATAAGGGGCGTTGACTTAACTATCAAGAGCGGTGAAGTGCACGTCTTAATGGGGCCTAACGGGAGCGGCAAGACTACGCTTTCTCTGGCAATAATGGGTCACCCGAAGTATAAGATAACTGAAGGTAGGATATTGCTCGACGGTGAGGACATAACCAACTTAGAGACCTATGAGAAGGCCAGAAGGGGAATATTCTTAGCGTTCCAGAACCCAGTCGAGATAAGCGGGGTCAAACTCTCTACCTTATTGACCCTCGAGATGAACAAAGTTGTAGGAAGTTCTATAAAGCCGGAAGAGACCATAGCTCTGGTCAGGAACGTTGCTAGGTCGGTCGGGCTTTCGGACAGCTTCCTCAACAGGAACGTTTTCGAGGGGTTCAGCGGCGGTGAGAAGAAGAGGACTGAAATAGCACAAATGCTTCTGCTGAAGCCGAAAATAGCTTTGCTTGACGAGCCGGACTCGGGCGTTGACGTAGACGGGTTGAAGGTAATATCAGACGCTATTAAGAAGCTCCTAGAAGAGAATAAGACGGGCTTCCTAATCATAACTCACTACAGGAGGATCATAGAGTACATCAGGCCGGACTTCGTCCACGTCATGTACAAGGGTAAGATAGTCGCAAGCGGCGGTGAGGAGCTTTCGGCCAAAATCGACAGGGAAGGCTACGAGTCGGTGATAAAAGGTGAAAGGCTGTGAGAAGACAATGTATAGACTCCCGTTTTTATTCTTTAACGGGGTTAAAGTGAGTGGGGTGCTACAATAATGGGAGAGAACAAGTACAGCCTCGATATTAACGAGATCATCAGCGCAGCTATAGACGCGAAGCACAATAGGATAGATCAAATAGAGTTTAAGAGAAGAGTAGCGGAGTCAGGCCTATCGAGAGACGTTGTCGTAGAGATTTCGAAGCTGAAGAAGGAGCCCGAGTGGATGACGAGGCTGAGGCTGAAGGCTTTAGACCTCTTCGAGAGGTTACCCACTCCCAACTGGCTTCCTGACTTCCTCTCCGAGCTCGACGTTTCGAGGCTCGACATTTACGTTAAGCCCGACATGGAGAGGGTCAGTAGCTGGGACGAGATCCCAGCGGAAATAAGGAGGTACTATGAAGCTCTTGGGATTCCTGAGAGCGAGAGGAAGTTCTTAGGCGGTCTAGTGGCGGTGTTTGAGTCGGAGCCGATATACAGCAATGTTAGGAAAGAATTACAGAGCAAAGGCGTCGTGATGATGCCCCCTGAAGAGGCGATCCACAAGTACGAGGATATTATGAAGGAGTACTTCGCGAAGATATTTCCACCTTCAGACCACAAGTTCGCGGCACTGCACGTTGCCCTGTGGAGCGGTGGGGTCTTCGTATACGTCCCGAAAAACGTCAAGGTCACTTTCCCAGTCGAAGGGTTCTTCGTGATAGGGAGCGAAATGGAAGGTCAGTTCGAGCACACGCTGTTAATTGCTGATGAAGGCTCTTATATTCACTTCATAGAAGGGTGTAGCGCTCCTCAGTTCAAGAAGTTCTCGTTCCACGACGGGATGGTCGAACTCTACGCCAAGAAGAACGCTTACATAAAGTTCACGACCGTTCAGAACTGGAGCAAGAACGTCATAAACTTCAACAATAAGAGGGCCTGGGCAGACGAGAACGCCACGGTCGAGTGGGTGGAAGGTTCTTTGGGCTCTAAATACAGCTTCGTCTATCCGTCCACCATACTCAGGGGTAGAGGAGCTACCTCCACTAGCCTCGTCGTCACTATGGCCTCCGGTAAGGACGAGTGGAAGGACAGCGGGTCTAAAATGATTCACGCAGCGCCAGAGACGAGGAGTAAGGTAATCAACAAGAACATCGGTTTTAATGGAGGGATTAACGTCTACAGAGGGCTGATAAGGGTCAACAAGGGGGCCAAGGGCGCTAAGGCCTTCGTGAAGTGCGACTCTCTGATGTTAGACGACATGACCAAGGCCTACACTTACCCCCACAACCAGATCTTAGAAGAGGACGCAGAAGTCGCTCACGAGGCCCATACGTTCAGGATGAACGAGGATCAGCTGTTCTACTTAATGAGCAGGGGGATAGACGAGAAGGAGGCGACGTCACTGCTAGTTTTGGGCTTCATAGACGACATAATGAGGGAGCTTCCGTTCGAATACGCGACTGTGCTCAACAAGGTAATTAAACTAGAGCTGGAGAAGCTGGGTGCTGTGGCTTGAAGATAGAGAACCTAGACTCCTACATTCAGTCCCTAGAGAACCCCGAAGAGAGGAAGAAGAAGCTGACCCTGTCGGCTTCCCTGCCTTACCAAAAGATAAACGATTCGCCCACAATAAAGCATTATACTGATTGGGCCAGATTCGAGGAAGCCGAACTCTATTTAGGGCAGGGCAAGGTTTCGGGAAACCTAAACGTCGTCGAGGTCAACGATACCGATTCCGGGATCCCTTACGACAGTAAGTTAGTTCCATTAATAGAGGCGACCGCGGTGAAAGGCATAGCAGAGGTCAGCGGGGAGAAAGGACTTGTTGTGGAAGCTAACGGTAAGAAGCTGGTTCCGATCAACTTGAAGCTCGACGTTAAGGACGACTCGAGCCTCACGTTGCTCTTTAAAGCGTCTGAGGGAGCCATGATAGGCTTTCTCATCAATATGGAAGTACCTCGGGGAGTTAAGGCCAGAGTTGACTTAATCTTGGATTCCGACCCAAACTCGTTGGCTTACGGCAGGTACAAGGTCGTTAACTCGGGGTCACTCGAGCTCAGAGTAGTCACCACTACTGCGAAGGCTGGTAGGGTCCAGGGCGAAGTAAGGCTAAAGGAGGACGCTGTAAACACGTTCCTAGTAAGAAGCCTAGGGTACGACGGCTCGATGGACAACGTAATTGACGTAATTCACGAAGGACCGAGGAGCGTTAGTGAGGGAACACTGAAGGCTGTCAGCTTCAACAACGCTATGATATCCATAAGGGGCGTAGCGTCTATATTGGAAGCCGCGTATGACTCCTCCACGTCAATTATTGGAAAGTCCTTCGTTCAGGGGCCTAACGCGAGGGCTGTAGTCACTCCTATGCTGGAAGTCAAGACGGGGAGAGTGAAAACCGCAAAGCATTCGGCTAGCGCGATGAAGGTGCCGGAAGACTTGTTGTTCTATCTAGAGTCCAGGGGGCTCGACAAAAAGGAGGCTAACGCTCTTATAGTTAGAGGCTTCCTGGAAGACGAGAGGGACAATCCGGAGATAAGGCGCGTGATATCCAGCGTGTTGGACAGGGTTCTTTAAGGAAAATACTTTCGCTCAACTCTCCCATACCTGTTACCCTTTCGGTAATACTCTAATTTACCTCATTCGAGAAAGTTTTCGATGAGGGTTGTCACGTTTAAAATAGATGAAGAGCTCTTGCAAAAGCTCGACGTATATGCAATAAACAAGAGGCTTTCGAGGAGCGACGTGATAAGGGAAGCGTTGGAGTACTATTTGAAAGCGAAAGCCGCCGGCGGGATTTGAACCCGCGACCACCGGCTTGCCCGGATCCTTGACATTGGCTTACGAGGCCGGCGCTCTACCGGCTGAGCTACGGCGGCGATTTAATATTGCGTTCCAGTGCTTAAAAAATCTCGCAGGACATATGCAAGAAAACTTTAAGGCAACGCGTAATGAATTACAATTAGCCGGGTCGTCTAGCGGTCAAGGATCCAGGGCTTTGGCCCCTGG
>CAYRZA010000012.1:0-4177 GCA_964428675.1 uncultured Desulfurococcales archaeon
GTGAGGCTCTTGTGCTCGTACACCTTAGATACGCTTAAGACCCTTAGACCCAGTCCTTTTAAAGTGTCGTAGAACCATAACTTGCTGTCCGTAACGAAGGCCAGCCTTCCCCCGCTTTTCAGGGCTTCTGCTGCAACTGCGAAGAAGCCCTCGTAGAGCGACTTGAGGCTTTCTGCCTCGACCTTAGCTGACCTGCCGTAAGGTGGGTCAGTGGCTATAGCCTCGACCTCCCTAAAGTCCTTGAGAGTCGCGTCAGCCTGAAACAGTTCGCACTCGTAACCGAAGCTCTTGAGGTTAACCTTAGCCTTATTCAACGCCTTTAAGTCGACGTCGCTGCCGAAGCACTCCAAACCCTTCCACGCAGCCTCGAGCAGCACTCCCCCCAAGCCCACGAACGGGTCGTAGACCTCTCTCTCCGACTTAGTTAAGTTCACAAGAACCCTGGCCAGGTCCGAGCTAAGCGTCCCGGACTGGGAGAACGGTTTCTTCGAGTGCCTCATTAAGCTCTCGCCGTCCCTTTCGACGATCCTTTCACCGAGCACTATCATGCCTTCCGTGAAGAGCACGTCGAGAGTCCTGCAATCGCTCGACTGCCTTATCGCCTTTTTTATAAGGTTGAGTTGGACCTCCACTTCGCCTTTATCGCTCGACATTATGGAGTCCGCGTTGACGGAGAAGCAGAGCCCCTTGAGCTCATCAAGCACCTCGCTTACGTCGTTAACTATCGCTATAACCCTTCCCGCGTACTTGACGAAAGAGGCGAACCTGATCCGACTGACGTCTTTTGCCTTAAAAATCGCCAAACCGTTTAAATAACGTAACTCTTCTACATCGACCAGCGCCTTGAGTTCTTCCAGGGCGAGGTAAGGCGAGTCCATCCTCAGGGCGGCGTACTTCAGAGCTTCCTTGCTATCGAGCTCGATACGTCTACCACCTCTAGCTCGGGGAACCTGGGGGGAATGGTGTTAGTAGTTATAACTCTCCTTATTCCTGAGTTCTTGAGCTTCTCTAATGCGTTATCGGAAGCGAAGACTCCGTGGATAACCACAGCTATTACCTCCTTGGCACCCCTCTCGTAAGCCACCTTCGCGGCCTGGGCTAATGTTCCTCCTGTGCTGGCTATGTCGTCGATTAGGACGACCTTCTTGCCCTTTAAGTCCTTCGAGGGGCCTGACACTAGACTTATCTCGCCCGAGATCCTGTCCCTAGCCTTCTCTATGAAGTCGAAGTCGACCCCGAGCTCGCTCGCCAACCTCTGGGCCCTCGAGTACGCCCCCTTATCTGGGGCCAAGACGAAGAGGTCTTCCTCCCCCCTGAGCAGTTTAGCTATTTCAGGAATTGGGTCGGCGACCCTCACTTCGCCCTCGAAATGGGAAAGGGCGTCGATGTGGTGAGGTTCTACCACTACTAAGACGTCGGCCCCCGCGTTCGATATAGCCCTTAAAACGGTCTTCACGCTGAGTGCTTCCCCCTCCCTGAACCTCCTGTCCTGCCTCGCGTACGCCAAGTAAGGCACTACCGCCGTTATGCTGTTGGCTTGAAGGTCGTTCAGGGCCTCTATAATCAAGAGCAACTCTATTATATGCTTGTCCTGGGGGTAGTAGGTGCTCTGCACGACGACGACGTCGTCTCCCCTCACGTTCTCGGGAATCCTTATGTAGGACTCTCCGTCCGGGAAGACCTTATGCTCGACCTTGAAGTGCCTCATTCCCATTATCTTAGCTAGCCCCTCATCAATGCCGTTGCTCGCAGGGCCTCCTACAATAATCATTATTGGATAAAAGGAAGCTCGGATTAAAAGGTGAAGGGAATGTACTTCGTCTTCTTTATGGGAACAGCGGGCTCCGGGAAGACCACCCTAGTAAACGCGTTCAGGGAGTACTTGGAGGACATAGATATGGACGTAGCGGTGATCAACATAGACCCGGCAGTGGAGTACGTGCCCTACGCCCCAGACTTCGACATAAGGGAGTTGATAGACGCTAGAGAAGTGATGGAGAGGTTCCAGCTAGGCCCGAACTCAGCTCTCATAACGTCAATAGATTTGGCCCTCACAAAGGCCAAGGAGATAAAGGATAGCTTAGACGAGATAAACGCGAACTACGTCCTCATCGACACTCCTGGGCAAATAGAGCTCTTCGCTTTCAGGGAGACCGGAAGGATGATGGCGTCGCTAATTAGGGGGAACAGCAAGGCCGTCGGCGTGTTCCTCTTGGATGGAGTGCTCGCGAAAGAAGCCAGGAGCTTCGTCTCCTTGCTCCTTC
This sequence comes from uncultured Desulfurococcales archaeon, assembly GCA_964428675.1. GTDB lineage: Archaea > Thermoproteota > Thermoprotei_A > Sulfolobales > Sulfolobaceae > Acd1. The sequence continues at coordinate 2,265 of CAYRZA010000012.1, forward strand.
TCTCCTCCTCCGTGAGGTTCAGGTTGGATTTCCCCATAATAAACGCGCTCAGTAAGGTCGACCTGCTAACGGATAAGGAACTGGAGAAGATAAAGAGCTGGAGCGAGGGTGACGAGCTCATAAACGAGCTGGGTAAAATAGATGAATACTCCTTCGAGTTGGTGAAGGTCATGCTCGAGAACCTGAGCGAGTTCCCAGTCCCAGTTTCAGGCGTAACCAGGGAGGGACTCGACGACCTCTACGGCAAGATCCAGGAGGTTTTGGCAGGCGGGGAGGACTACCTGACAGAAGAACCCAACCCTAGGCTCTAACGTTTTATTTTTTGTTAATAAAGAATAATCATGTGAGGGTAAAGGCCGTTGACGCAAAGGCGTTCCAGGACATGCTGAAAACGCTGAGCGAGTTCGTCCCAGAGGTGACGCTGGACTTCACGAATGAAGGCCTGAAGGTGAGGGGAGTAGACGCCTCCAAGGTGGTCCTGATCGACATTTACCTGCCGAGCAGTTACTTCGATGAATACGAAGTCGGGGAAGAGGAGAAGGTGGGGGTCAACCTAGAGGACTTGTCAGAACTTCTGTCCTCCATAACGAAGGAGGACTCTTTGACTATGTCGACCGAGAATGGCACACTCGTAATAACCCTTGACGGCGAGTACACAAGGACCTTCAAGATGCCGACTATACAGGTTGAAGAGACCGAGATACCTAACCTACAGCTCGAGTTCCCCTTCAGGGCTAAGATGATAACGCCTACTTTCGTTGACATAATATCGAGCTTTGACGACCTAGGAGCGGACGTGGTTAAGTTCAAGTCAGAAGGGGGGAACAAACTGATCCTCACCGCGTCCTCAGACCTGGGCGACAGCACTGTTGAGCTGAGCACGGAGAACGCGGGCCTATTGGAAGCCGAGGGAAGCGACGCGGAGAGCAACTACGGCCTTGAGTATTTGGTCAATACGACGAGGCTCAAGAGCGTCAGCGGATCGCTCGAGATTAGGTTCGGAACCCAGCTGCCGCTCAAGCTCAGGTATGAGATGCCTCAAGGTGGTTATAACGACTTCTACATCGCCCCCAGAGCGGAGTGAGATAATCAAGAGGTTGTTCAGGAGCTACTACGAGACCGCGAAGCTCGAGCTCCCGGACGACATGGAGCTGAGAGAGTTCGCGATTCAGCCCTTCGATTCGGAGAGTTATATAAGGCACTTGTCTTTCGCAAGCGAAGCGGAGCTCAGGAAGTTCCTCTTAGACAAGGTACCGTTACAGGTTTACTTTTCCGCAGGGAAGTACCAGACGCCATCCGCTAAAGACATGGAGTCTATGGGCTGGATGGGTTCAGACCTGATGTTCGACCTAGACGCTGAGGAGTTCTGCGAGGTCAGGGAGAGGTACTTCTGCCCCGTCGGTGGCGAGGAAATAAACGGTAACAAATGCGAAGTGCACGGAGCTGAGGCGATCGCGTACTCCGAGGTCAGCTTGGATTGCCTAAAGACGGTCTACAGGAGGGCGACGGACTTAATTCAAATACTCAAGGACGACTTCGAACTCGAGGGAAGCGCGATCTTTTCAGGTAACAGGGGGTTCCACGTCAACGTCGACTGTTACGGCGACTGTGCCCTACTTGACCCTGAAGACAGGAAGCAAATAGTCGAGTACCTCACAGATCCCAAAGTCGATAAGGGAAGACCAGAGGACCCCGGTTGGCCGGGGAGGCTCGCTAGGGGTATGGAACCTTTGAAACTGGACGCCCAGGTCACGATAGACATTCACAGGCTCAGAAGGATCCCAGGCTCGCTGAACGGCAAGTCGGGCCTCCCGGTTATGAGGGTGACCTCAGAGGGGGACTTAGACGACCTGCTCTCTAAGTCCCCGTTCAAGGGGAAAGGAGTCGTCGTGCCCCTCGTGACCGGTGACGTC
>CAYRZA010000012.1:4277-11065 GCA_964428675.1 uncultured Desulfurococcales archaeon
GTCAGTCTCTTCGAGGTGAGGCTCAGCAAGTACGTTGACGGTAAGAAAGTTAAGGGGTTCGACGGTGCGCTCTATGAGGTCTTGGACAGGGTTAGGGAGATATTCGTGGGCTTAACGACTGGTAAGCTCGCAGGGGACTTGAGGAAAGGGCTCTTCATCGCGAGGGCCCCGGTTTTCGTGAACGGCCACCTCCTCAGGCCAGGGGACTTCATAGTCTCGGACTTGGACAACGTTTTAAACGCATTAATAGCAGGTTATATGGACATAGCAAAAATAGAGAGAGTGGACGGGGTATGAAGGTTCCAAAGCTCATTAACACGTACTGCCCGAAGTGTAAGACTCATACTCCACACTCGGTATCGCTATATAAAGGAGGCAAAAGGAGGGCCTTAGCTGAGGGACAGAGGAGGTACGAGAGGAAGAACTTAGGATACGGAAGTAAGAGGAAGCCGGAGCAGAAGAGGTTCGCCAAGACCACGAAGAAGCAGACGTTGGTGCTGAAGTGCCAGAAGTGCGGCTATACAATAGTTAAGGAAGGCATAAGGGTAAAGAAGCTCGAGCTCGTGGAGGTGGCGAAATGAAGGCCAAGCTTAAGGTATTAATCCCGCAGCCGAGGAGCAGGTTCCTCAGGGTCAAGTGTAGCCAGTGCGGGAACGAGCAGATAATCTTCAGTCACGCCACTTTCCCAGTGAGGTGCACCTCCTGTGGAACTCAGCTAGTGTTCCCGCGCGGAGGAAAGGCAAAAATTAATGGCGAGATTCTAAGAGAACTTGACTGAGCATGATCTACCCCAGGAAGCCTTTGCCGGACGAAGGAGAGGTTTTAATCGCAACGGTCAAGAAGGTTTTTGAGCAGGGTGCCTACGTTACTTTAGACGAGTACGCCAACTTAGAGGCTTACTTGCCTTGGATAGAGGTAAGCAGCAAGTGGGTCAAGAACGTTAGGGATGTAATCAAGGAAGGCAGGAAGGTAGTGGTCAAAGTCATCAGGGTTAACAAGGCCAAGGGTACCGTCGACGTCTCTTTGAAGAGGGTTACGGAGGACGAAAAGAGGAAGAAAATGGCCACATGGAAGAGGGAACAGAGGACGGACAAGATTTTGGAGATAGTTTCGCAGAAGCTCGGAAAGCCGGAAAAGCAGGCCTGGGAAGAAGTAGCCTGGAAGCTCGAGGACTACTACAGGACTGACGCGTTTTCAGCCCTCGAGAAGGCAATAAAGGAAGGGGAGGGAGTACTAAAGAACGCGGGAGTTCCAGACTATTGGATAAAACCCCTTCTTGATGAGATAGGGAAGCACATCGAGGAGAAGAGGTATAAGGTAAGCGAGACCGTCGTTGTCAGGTCTAACGCACCGGACGGGGTCGAGAAGCTGAAGAGCTTATTCTCAGCAGCGGAGGAGATTTTCGACGACGAGGTTGGCGAGCTCAGGATATATACCATAGGAGCTCCTAGGTACAGGATAGAGATAATAGGAAGCGACCAGAAGGCTATTTCGAGCGAGCTCTCCAGGCTAATAAAAGAATTGGAAAAGCTTTCTAAGGAGAACGGACTCAGCTTTTCGGTGGTGAAGAAGTGAAGTGGAAGCTCAGGAAATGCCCAGTTGATGGGACTTACACTTTTTCAGATAGGTGCCCGAAATGTGGAGGACCAACGAAGGTCCCACACCCGCCCAGGTTCTCCCCAGTAGATAAGTACGTTAAATATAGGATAGAGTTGAAAAAAGGGGTTAAACTGAACTGTTAACAACGACTACCTGCGGGTTAATTACCACCCAAGGCTCAACGAACTGGTACACTACAACTATTACGTAAACGGTCGCGAAGCCGTCCACAGCGTTCACCGTTGCTAGCGGGTAGAGCTCTATGAACACGGGCTTGAAGTACTCCAGGTAGACCTTAGGGATCTCAACTCCCTGCAATGGAGATGTGCCGCTTATAGAACTCAGTGGTACAGAGAAAGGCGCCACGACCGGCATTCCTGTGTACTGGAGGCCCTCAATGAACATACTCACCATGAGCGAGTTATAGGCTCTCGGGGTCCACGCCGTGACGCTTGCCGACTCTATTTGGCTCAAGAGCGATTGATAGTAGGAGGCCATGGTGGGGTTCTGCGCGGCGAATGAAGTGTTCAGGAACGATATTATGGGCTTAACGGTATCTAGCACTAAGGTCGAGTTGATGTACTCGCTCTGGTTGTACCCAGCTATTACGGTCATCGCTCCCATGGCCTTCGCTATATCCGCTTCGCTTGTAGTGTAACCGTAAAACGTTCCTGGGAAGTTCACTGGAATCCCTATGAACCACTCCGCGTTAGCGAAGTTGTAATTGGGCACGTAAAGAGTAGCCGTATCGTAGGCTACTATGTAGACTGGTACGGTGTAATTGGGGTTCCCTAACGGGTACAAGTGAAAGTCCCTTTCTAGGACGTTGACTGCGAAGGTTTCGTTGTTAAGGAACATTTCAGCCATTAACTTGATCTGTGTGCCGTTAAGCGTGTTGTTCTCGTCAATTACTGACCTGTTCGTGACCACCTGAATCCAGTACCCGTAGTCCCACCAGGAGAGTATGAAGGAGTTGCTCGGAGTGTTGTTGTGTATCCAGTCCAAAGCCTCGACCCAAGCGTAGTTCGTTACTGCATAAGGCAAAGCCGCGTTCGCCAGAGAGGGTGGAACGTTGCTCAGCGCAATTGTAAAGGAAGCGTCACTCGCCATCCCAACAGCTAAGAGGGCCAAGAAGACGAAGGTTACGGCCCTCATCCTGCCGGACTCCACTATGCCCCTTAGGAAGTAAGACACTGCGACCCCCGCAAGCGCGGCAACTATGTAAGCTGTGTAGTTGAAGAGATAAGGCTGCTCCGAAGTGCCGAAGATGCTTGCAACCCCTAGGATCAGGAGCCACAGGGAGGCCAGGTTGATCCTATGCCTCAGGAGGAAGTACGCTCCTGGCACGGAGAGCAATAGGGGGAGCCCGAACGTTATCAGCAGCTGTTGGGCGGACTCGGGTATGTACTCGGCTACTGTCCTATCTATCGGAACGCTGAACTGGAAGAACGGGTTAATTATGGCGTAATACCTTGAAGGTATCGGGTTGAGTCCTACTATTGGGGCTACTACAGAAACTATGCCAACCAAGGCCATCAAGACAGCCGTTACTATCACGGGCCTACTCTCGCTTATTTCCGACGGGATGACCTTCTTCAGGTAGAGGTCGAGGTAAAGGAATAAGGATATAAGAATAAGCGATAGACCGTGCGCGAGCTCTGACATAAAGCCAATATTATTAGGCGCTAACGACGTGAGGAACGCTGTCGTTACAGCTAGGGCAGTCACGTTTTTTGCAGTCACCTCGTCGTTCTTATTGAGGAATATTAGGAGGAAGGCCGCGAGGAAGAGGCTTATGTCAATGTAAGTATAGCCTCCCCAGGTTATTTCCGCTAGAAACAGGAAGAACCCTCCCACAGCGCTCAGGTACCACTTGTCCCTCTTTATTCCCTGAATTAGGAAGTAAATCGTGAGGAGGACGAAAGTCGCTCCCCAAGAGGTCTTCGGAAGGCCCCCTAGCAGGTTCTTATAAGTTAAGGCCGGCGAAAGGGCGACGAAGAGGGCCGCGAAGTATCCTCCTATTCTACTATTAGTCAGACTTTCGACGGCCAGGAAGGCCGCTAGCACTCCCAAAGCGTCCAACAGTATGTCGGAAAAGACCGCAACAGTGTAAACTGCGTTGGGGCCGTAAGTGGAGTAAAACGGTAAGCTGAACAGAGCCACAAGGAAGGATAAGCCTATAGTGTTACCCAACTCGATCACGTAACCCCAGGGGAACCAGGCCTTAACGTCCGGCGGCACGGCATACCAGTTGCCCCCTGCTTGAGCTATTAAGAGGGCGTTGTAGAACAGGTACCACGGGTCGAACTCGTTGATCATGAGCGGCCACTGGGGGTAGTTCAGTACGCTTATGGTTCTGAGGAGGATAGAAACAAGGGCTATGGCCCCGACCAGTAAGCCGTCGAGGAGCCTCAATAACTCGAACTTGAGCCTTGGGGCACGCTTTACTGAGGCCATTACGTGAAGAGGGAACATAATATTAAAAAGGTTAATCGAGTGGGCCCGGCGGGATTTGAACCCGCGACCTCCCGGTTATCAGCCGGGCGCTCTACCAGGCTAAGCTACGGGCCCATGATTACTTTCATCAGAACTATTTTAAATCTAACCTGAAGGCGTCAGGCACGAGAAATCCTCCTCACCGATCGGACCGCCCATCGGGCATCATTCTGAATGGACCGGCCGGGATTTGAACCCGGGACCTCTCGGGTGCGAACCGAGCACTCTTCCAGGCTGAGCTACCGGCCCAAATTCATAATTTAAACTGAGGTTTTATTTCTGTCTTCACACTTTCGACGGGCCCACCGCCATTTAATTACTTTTATGGAAGCTGTGAAGACCGTGGAGTTGGTGGACTTAGGCGTTGTAACTAAAGTCATCGAGGTGCTGAAGGAAAACATGCCGGAGGACTGTGCGGACATACTGGACTCATACTACAAGAGGTTAACGAGGGATATAATAAGCATGGGGTTAGATAAAGCAATGGAGAAGTGGTCGAGTAAAAATGACGTGATTATTGAAGATAATGTTTGAATACTTCATCGACTTCTAACGTTGCCTCTTCAAGGTCTTTCATGGTGTCTATTGACCTCCAATAGGCGTTCGGGAACACTACGCCCTTCAGCATGCCCTTCTCGGCGAGCACCGGGAAGGTAGTCCTCTCCAGGTCTCCCTTGTCGGGCAAGTACTCGAAAACCTTAGGTGAGAACAAGTAAACCCCGGCGTTGATCAAATACTCCTTCAATGTAGGCTTCTCGACGAAGTTCGTGACCCTGTCGCCTTCAACCCTGACTATTCCGTAGGGACTCCTGAGGGGGACTAGAGAGATCGCCACCGCGTAGCCTCCGTCGATGCTCAGCTTCGATACGTCGAGGTCAGTTATAACGTCCCCGTTAAGCACCAGGAAATCTTCGTTTAAGAAGTCCTTAAGCCTCTTAATGGAGCCTCCCGTTCCTAAAGGCTCGTCTTCCGTAAGGAAAGCGTAGGAAATCCCAAGCCTGGAGGCGTTCTTGGTCACCCATTCTATAAGTACTTCCTTCTTATATCCTACCAAAAATATAAATGTCCTAACGTTGTGCTTCTTTAACCATAATATCTGCCACTCTATTATAGGTCTCCCTGCGACCTCCACCATAGGTTTAGGCTTTTCGTCGGTCAGAGGCCTGAGCCTCTTGCCGAATCCCCCAGCGAGTATAACTGCCTTCATTAGAAATCTTCTGAAGAAAACAGAGATAAAAATTAAACGATAATGTAGGTTAAAGAGTTGCATTGCTGACCAAGAGACAGCTAGCCCTCCTCTCCTTAGGCACGTCTCTCTCGTTTTGGGACATATTTAACGTGCCTTTCATCGAGAGTTACGCCTCTAAGGTAGTCGGAGAGATCCCGTCAACTCTGATCCTGACAGCTGAGATGTTGGGCTACGTAAGCGGGGGGCTAATAAACGGGTTAATTGGAACGAAGTACGGCAGGAAGTCCGGAATAATAGCTTCAATGGCGTTCGTCTTTTTAGGCTCCCTATTGGGCCTCATCTCGAGCTCCCTCATTGAGCTACTGATAGCGGAGTTCATAATAGGCATAGGAATTGAGGGGGAGATAGCCGTAGTTCCCGCTTACGTCAGCGAAATGATCGACCCTAACTTCAGGGGGAGAGCGGTCGGAATGACTATGATGAGCGGCTTCCTCATGTCGCTCTTGGTGGGCCCCACTGCCGTAGCCCTTGGGGAAAGCAATTGGAAGGCCCTTTTCCTGCCCAGCTTGTTCATATCAGCCCTCGCGCTAGTAATTAGGCTTAAGTTCCCCGAGTCGAGGATGTGGGTCCAGAAGAGAAGGGAAAAACTGACTTTCGACAGGGCCGTTGTGGTCTTCTTGACGGCCTGGTTCTTCAGCTATTTCACCGGTTATTCCCTGTTCGCTTCGCCCGTCTTCGACTTGATCTCGAACAGCGTCAGAGGTGTGACCCCGAACTTGGCGTTCGCTTACATGCTTTACGGCGACCCGTTGGGCGTCGTTGTGGGTTCAATTATTAACGACTCCGTGGAAAGGAAATACGTAGCGGTTTTCACTAACGCAGCCACCGCTGTGTTAATGGCCGTTTGGCCCTTCACTACGTCCTTCGCGTTCCTGGCTACAGGCTTTACGATAATGTTCCTACAAGGTATGAAGTTCCCAGCAATGTACGCTTACACCGCTGAGAGCGTCGGTACCAAAATAAGGTCATTAGGACAGGGTATTGCTGACGGCCTGGGCCACCTGGGGGGAGCACTGGGACCCCTGATTTACGCCGTTTTATCGACTTCGATGGGTATAAGCTGGGGTACCATCGCGGTGGGGATAGCGAGTTTGGGGAGTGCGCTCCTCTTCGCCCTGTTCGGAACGAGGACTAACAGGAAGCCCCTGCATGAGCTCAAGGGGTGACAAAACTTTAAGCGGTCACTGAACTAATAATTCATGGGGCCGTCGTCTAGCCTGGACTAGGATGCCAGGCTTGGGCCCTGGTGATCGCGGGTTCAAATCCCGCCGGCCCCATTTTGGGAAAACCTTTTTACAATCGCTGAACTCCGTCATTCGTGAGCGTTGCGACCACAATATTCCTGTTCCTCCTGATAGGCTCACAGTTCACTTACGTTTATCACTTCCACATGACTAACGGTCTGATCACTTTCAACGGCAATATAGTGTGGAACCTGACTTGG
>CAYRZA010000013.1:0-11010 GCA_964428675.1 uncultured Desulfurococcales archaeon
GCCCAAGATGACGCCTATTATAATTAACGCTATGCCTACCAAGAACAGAACTATGGCCAACTCTAGTAGACCTGCGTAAATGACCCCCGTGCTTAATTTCTGCTCGTATACCGTGACGTTTACAGGGTAGGGATTAGCGTTGTGTAGTTCCACCGTAACGGACGAGTTATATGCCGTGAACCCCACCATATATCGACCATTGGATTGCGTTGTCTTTATAAGAGGCGTTCCGTTAATTACCTCGTAACTAATCCCTGAGCTGTTGTAAATCAAGGCAAGTAAATTACCTTTAGGCACGCTTATAGTCTCCGAACCGTTTGGCGGTAGGGTTACAAAGGAAAATCCATGAAACGCGAGTTGGGTGAACTCGAAAAACGACACCAAACCCATAATTATGGCTAACGCGATGATGATTATTCCGATAAGTGTTAATCTATGCACAAAAACGGCTCTATTAAAATAATTAAAGATTAATGCAAAGGTGAAGAGAGTGCGGTCGCCTGATCGGTGAGGAACCTAATCCAGGCGGATCACTTCTTCCTCTTCCTCAGCCCGACTACAGTCAGTAATGCTATCACTATCAGAATTGCTGCTATCAGCCCGTACAAGTAAGGCGGGGTGAACAGCAACTGCTCTATTGTAGGCTTTACCTGAACGTAGACCGTTAGGGCACTCTCGAAGGGGTATACCGACTGGGTCTGGTTCCAGACGGCGATCAGCGTTACTGGATAATTCCCTGGGGGCAGACTGGAGACGTCGACAATGAAGGTAACGTTGACTTCCTGTCCAGGCCCTAAGTCGCCGACGAAGTACCTCGACGCGGTGAGGCCCATGAGCGGGTTGCTCGAACTGACGTAAGGATAAATGTAGTTATTGGGTCCAAGGGTCAAAATTAGGTTCTTGGCCGTGACGTTCCCTTCGTTCTTTATGCTTATGGTCAAAGGAACTTGGGACGCACCTGAGGTCAAACTGGTATAGACCCCAGTGACGACTATTTTAGCCTCTGGCTTCACGGTAACGTTGAAGACCTTTACGTAGTACCCCCCGTCATAGGTGACCTTGACAGAAACCGGGTAAGTCCCAGGACTGAAGTTTGAGGGTATAGAGATCACGTACGTGACGTTTATGGGCTTGCCTGGAGGGATCGCGCCTAACTGGACAGTACTTTGACTTATTACTTCTAGCGGAGTGGTTATTGTTACGTTAGCGTTCATTGCATAGCCCTCACCGTAATTCGTAATCACTAAGATCAGCTCAGCCATGGGATAGCTCTGGAATAGCGCTGGCGGATTTGTGAACATGTTAACTGCTAAATTAGGGCCGTAAATAGTTACTGGGATCTCGACCGTCTGGTTGTAACCGTAGTTGGAGAGTACAGCATATATGTCGTACGTCCCCGGAGTAGCGTTGGGATAAACGCTCACCGTTACCGTGGCCTCGCTATAGAGTCCTGCAGGTATTATTCCGAAGCCTACAGCCTGCTGTGAGAATATAAGCGGGAACTCCTCCTTCGGGAAATATATGGTCACGTTCTTCATATCGACGTCGCCTAAATTCCTGACAACAATGGTCAGGGGTAAGTCAGTCTGCCCTGGAGAAGCGGTTATAGGAGACGACGTGGAACCCCAGACGGTCTGAATCTGGAAGTATTGGTAACCTGTAACTGCTATTGGTAAAGTTATGTACGTTCTCATGCCGTCGTAGTACTGCAACGTCGCGTTTACGTAATAGACTCCCGGCCTCAGGTTAGGCGAGACGCTAGCGTAAGCCAGAACCTGCACAGGAGTTCCGACCGGAAGGGCCCCGACAGGCAAGTAAGGCTCTGCGAAGTATATGGGCCCTTGCTGAGGTAAGTAAAGCGTCGCGTTAGTTATTGGGGCCGTGCCAGTGTTGACCAGGACTATGGTTATCGGCTGATCAGTGACTCCTGGGGAGGCCAGGGATGGCGAGCTCTGTGTGCCCCAAAACGTCTGACTGACCACATCGAAGTAACCGAGAACGTAAACTGGAACCTCTACTGTCGACCTCGTCGAGTAGTAATTTATTGTAACGGGTATATAATAAACGCCGAGGGAGGCGTTAGGATAAACGCTAGCCAACAGCGTGACCTCGTTGAACCCTCCCGCAGGCACTATCCCCACTTGACCGCTGGTCTCTAGGAAATGCACCGGGAACTCATTACTACTGACTTCCACCGAGACGTTAAGCGCGTTTACGTCGCCCAAGTTCTTTATGATGAGAGTCAGGGGAACCCTCTGCATCCCTGGGGCGACTACGATGGGATTGGAGGTCGAACCCCAGACAGTTGTTATGGAGAAGTTGATCAGACCGCTTAAGGGCACTTGAATTTCGACGTTTTGACTGACGCCGTTGAAATAGTACAACTTCGCCGGGACTAGTAAGACGCCTAAAGGTGCGTCAGGGGAAACTGAGGCGAGGGTTATAACGCTCACAGGCGTTCCGGGCGGCAGGTCTCCGACCACGAGTCTGGTCTGCGAGAACTCGATGTACTGCGTGTCCTCCAGCTCGAGCGTGGCGTTAGTTATTGTACCAGTCCCCGCGTTTATCAGGACTATGGTCAAGGGATAGTTAGTCACTCCTGGAGCTGCCTGCATGGGGTTGCTCTGAGTTCCCCACACGCCTATCGCGGAGATCTGCGAGTAACCCAAAACGGGTACCTGCATTTCTAAGTTTTGAGAGAACTGGCCGTTGTAGGTTACCGTTACTGGGACATCGTAGACCCCTTGGCTGACAGAGGGGTTCACGGAAGCGATAATCGTGGCGTAGTTCACTCCTCCTGCCGGGACGTCACCTATTTGTACGGTGTAAGTGTTGGGCTGAATTACGCTGTTCGAATCTATCGTGACGCTGACGTTGTACAAGGTCGTCGTCCCTAGGTTCTTAACGACTATAGTTAGGGGCACGTTCTGCTGACCCGGCATGACTTGCATTGGGTTGTTTAGCGTGCCCCACGTGGCGATGACCTGAATTGAAGTGGTCCCCGCGACGTCCACGTCTACCGTTTCGGTCACTTTCACTCCGTTGTCATAGCTTATCAGAACCGGTACCTCGTAAACCCCTGGGGACGCCGAAGAGCTGACGCTGGCGTAAGCTACTCCCTGAACTGGAGTCCCAACAGGTAAGTAGCCTAAAGTGACGGTAGGAGTTAGGAAAGTAATGTAAGGCGTATTGCTCAGAGTTAAGGTAACGTTGAACGCCGGAGAGTTGCCCTCGTTTACTACGACGAACGTCAGGGGGACGTTATAGCTCCCGGGGCCTACTATGAGCGGGTTCGACGGAGTCCCCCACACGGCTGTTATTAGGAACTTCGAGTAGCCCAGGACGAGAACCGTAGTGTTAATTATCTGCGTAATTCGTTCTCCATTATACAAATAACTAACGTTTATAGAGACTGTGTCGAATCCTATTGGGGCGTTAGGCGATACGTTATAAAAGAATACGGTCTTGTTGAACCAATGTCCCGCCTGTAACTCCGGTAAAGTGACGTTTTGCCCAGGGAACGAGGGAACGAAGTATTTCGAGGCTATTGGGGCTATAACGACGTAGGTTAAGTTTTCAGTCGTAGTTATGTTGAAGCCTATTGGGACGAAGGCCTGACCGGGGCTTATGACCTGAACCTTAGGGCTGGGAATGACTATCAAGGGCGATGTTTGTGCCGAAGTCATCGCCGGTAGTAATAGCGGAAGTATAAGTAAAATTATTACTAGTGATTTAGATATATCTTTTCCTTGCATGAGTTATGAGAGCCTATACTCCTTAAAAATTTACTTAGCAAGACCGAACTAGTTGATGGAGCTACTCTCGTGGAACGTCAACGGCCTGAGGGCGATAAACAGGAAAGGAGTACTCGACGAGGTGCTGAAGTACGACGTAATAATGTTACAGGAGATCAGAACGGAGCTAGTCCCGCTCAACGTCCTCCTCTCCGGCTATTCGATAAGCTCGTTCCCGGCGAAGAAAAAGGGTTATAGTGGCGTCATGACGCTCACGAGGGAGAAGCCCAAATCCGTCATCAAGGGCATTGGACTTAAGGAGGCAGACGAAGAGGGCAGAGTAATTACGGTGGACCTTGGGAAACTTTACGTCGTGAACGCCTACTTCCCGAGGGCGGGAGACGAACTCGAGAGGTTGGGCTTCAAACTCGAATTCGATAAGGCCATTGAGGGCTTCCTGGAGAAGCTGAGGGCTGAGAAAATGGTCGTAATTTGCGGGGACTTCAACGCCGTCTTCGACCGGAGGGACAGCACTATTTGGGACGAGAGGACACCGGGATTAACGCCGCAGGAGAGGGAGTGGCTGAACGGCATGCTTAAGAAGGGCTGGGTGGACGCGTTTAGGCTAGTGAACGGCGATAAGGTAGTTTACACTTGGAGGAGCTACCTGAGGAGGAACGTGGCTATGAGAATAGATCACTGCTTAGTTCCAGAGGAATATAAAAGTAATATTAAGAAGGTTGATGTGCTGAACCTTGAGGGAAGCGATCACTACCCTCTATATGTCCTGCTAGAAGTCTGAGCTCGACCTTCTTCTGGGCGAAATATAGGAGGACTAAATAGGGGCCTGCGACTAACCAGAGGGCGTACGCATATATAATCCCCTCGCCGGCCAGAGAGAGCTCGGTCGCTTCTAGGGCAGCTGCTACTGCCAAGTTGACGAGCGAGAGCGCCAAGAAAGTAAAGAAGTACTTGATTATTAAATCGACGTCAAATCCCCTCCTGTAAAGTTGAACTGCTCGTATCGAAACCGAAGAAGCCATAGCGTAAGACAAGAACTCAACGACCCCGTGAGGCATGAGCAACAGGAACAAGGCCGTCAAGGGGCCTGCGAGGGAGCTCTGAAAGTGGAAGACGTTCAACGCTACAGCGTAAACGACCTGTCCTGTAGTGAAAATCACGAACATGAGGGACGGCGGGCCTATAATGGGGATTGATGATAACAAGTCTATCCTGAAGTTATTCGTATATATTAAGAGGAAATTGTAGATCGCGGATTTGGAAACGTTTTGCTCAAGTTGACTGTACTGCTCTAAAAGGAAACTTAAGGGGAGTACTCCGATCGACGCACTTGCTATGAACACAGCGGCTTCAACGAGGAGCAGGATCACCGTATACTTCCAGAACTCGTTCACGATGAGGAATCCCTCTCGTTACTAAAAAACGCTCTCAAAAGTGCGTTGAGAGCGTCCCTGAAGGCCCTTTCGGCCGCTTTACTTCCCCCCAGCCCAAGGGCCTGTGCCACTTGAGACCAGCTCCTGCCCTGCAGGACCCTGGCTACCAGAACTGCCAGGTCTTCGTCCTTCAGCTTCACCTCTCCGGCTAGGTAGTTCATCAGAACCTTATGGACGGAGTCAGCTACCGCGTTGTAGGGCAGGGAGCCGCTGAGGTACTCTTCGATTCTTCTCAAATCGTACTCGCTGACCTCTGGCTTCCAGCCCAACGGCTCGGTGTGTTTCAACAGGAGAGCTATGACTAGGGGACTTAGCTTGTAGTACACCTGATGGGCCGTCAGGACAAGCTTTTCCTTAAGCCTCCTGCTCATTTCCCTCACGAAGCCCTCGAGATCTGGTGAGAGAGGCTTCAATACCACTACCGAAAAACCCCCGTAGTCCTGGTTAGCCCTCGACGCGAGGTGTACTGGCCTAAATCCGTTCTTTATCCAGAACCTTAATACTTGATAGTCTGCTATGAATGAGGAGCCTAACCAGTCCAGGCCCTCCCTTCTCGCCAACGACTCGGCCTCTTTAAGTAGGGCAGACCCGATTCCCTTGCCCTGATCCTCCTCCCTCACGGCTATCCTCATAACTCTTAATCCCTTATATTTCGCGAAATTTATTGCATCTAGATATTTAATCAATCTGTGAGGAATGAGATGGCCCAGGTTGTCCTCTCCTTCCCTTATCCTCTTCACCTCTTCTTCGGTAAGCCCGCCTTCGTATACGAGCTCCTCCACGCCCTTAACGCTTTTGCCGTCAGAAAAGGTAAGAACCCTCTGAAACGCCATGTCCAAGAGGAACATCAAGTCGTCAGGGGAGTTCCTGTAGTGGGCCGTGAAGAGGATTGAATAAACGCTCCTCAAGAGGCCCTCGTTCTTCGCCAGGTCTTCCCTGCTGACCTCCGTTATACCTCCTTTCTGAGGGTAACGCGTCTCGCCGAACTTAAGCAGGAAAGCATCGTTCATGAAGTTCTCGACCGGGTCATTGCCAGGATACCTTACTGGCGACTCCATAGTTACGTGCTTCACAAGGTGGGTCTGCTTTAGCCTCTTCAGCAACTTCAGGAAAGCCTTGCCTGAACCCTCGTAGCCGAAGGTGGTCGAAAGCATTATTACCTTCCTCCACCTTCTCAGTAATTCTTCTAACAATTCACTTTGAATAGAAGCGAACTCATCAATTATTAGTAGGTCGCCCGTAGCGTATACTGCCAGCTCAGGGGGGAGCCACTCTATGAGGGAGGAGCCGTACCTCACTGCTTTCACTAACCCGTCCTTAGTTCTCCTTTGCACTGCGCCTTTAAATACAGAGGAAAATTTCATTATTTCTTGTGAATTAAGCAAATTTTTAGATACTACAATTGCCCTGAAGTTCTCTCTCGACCTCGCCAAGTCACCTGCGATTAGGCCCGCGGACGCGCTTTTACCCCTCCCTCTTGGCGACGTAATGAGGTAGACCCTCGGGTCGTCCGAGTGGAAGAGGAAGTCCGACTCGTTTATGACCTTGGCTTGATCTTCCGTGACCTTTACGCCTTTCCAATTCGTCCACTTTGTCTCCTTAGGCTTTTCCAGGAAGGGCTCGAAGTACACTTCTTCGTCCCTCTGATAGTAGACCCCCTTAGTCCGCTTGGCTATTCTTCTAAACCTGTCCTCGAAGTAGGAGTCGACGACGCCGTTTCTCGTTATCGTGCTCTTGTAGAGTTTATTCGAAGAGAGGTCGTCGGTGAACATGACGATGAAGCCTCCGCCCTTGACCGTGTCTACTAACCTGGCTATGTAGTTCGGCCTGAAGTCGTCGACGCAATCGAGGAATAGGCCCTCCACGGTTATCCCTAAGTATTCGTCCGAATGGGAGTAGTCTATGTCGATTAGTTCGCCAGAAAACTCACTTAAAATTCCCTTCATCCTGTCCTTTGCCCCTTCAATCCAAGGGTGAAAGGCGTAGGCCAGCCTCTTCTTGCCTTTAGTTAAATGTTTCGCCAGTTCCGTCACTAGGCCCAAATACTCCTTGGACTCTATGAAGAAGAAGGCCCTGTACCCTAGCTCCAACTGTTTCGCCACGTCAGCAAGGATCCAGGTCTTCATCCCTCCGCCCTTGTAAGCTTCATCACTCCGCATTCATTGTTTAAAGAGCACTAATAAGGGCGATTAGTCCTTTAATTTCCTCGGCCACCACGCGAACCTCTCGGCTAGGGCTATAACGGCTGGAACCACTATTGGCCTAACTAGAAACGTGTCGATGAATATCGTGACGGCCACTCCGAAGCCTATTTCCTGTAAGAAGCGCATCTGCGATAAGAGGAGGGACGAGAAGGCCCCCGACAGTATTAGCCCAGAGGAGGTAACGGCCATACCGGTTATCTCGATCGCCCTCAGAACCCTGAGCGCGGGGGATCCCCTCTCCTCAAGGCTCCTGACAATTATGAACATATCATAGTCTATTCCTAAGCTAAACATAATCGCGAAGATAACTAGGGGTGTGAGCCAGTAGAGGCTCCCGAAGACGAGGTAGGTCAGGGACAGACCGAAAAGCGCCGACACGCCCAGCGTAAAAGCTAACCTTAACGACATGAAGACGGAGCGCAGGGATACCATGAGGTAGGCCAGGAGCAGAACTATCGTCAGAGGAAGCGTTATGGCGAAGTAGTCATCAGTTGATTGATCCACTATGTCTATTCTCTGCGCGTTCTCCCCGCCCACGAGGCCGTAGCTATAGAGCGACTTAGTGAAGTTTATCGCCCCTTTCGTGAAGACCGGGTAGGGAACGTAGACCTCGAGGAGAGTATATCCATCCTTATAATATAAGTTGGTTAGGAAGGTCTCGTTTCTGAACACGTAAGTCCCTAAGCTTGCTGGCCCGTAAACTAACGCGCCCTCATTTATGAGCGACCTCGAGAGGTTTTCGATGAACGAATAGCTCTCGTTGGGGTTGCCCTTTATGATCAAGTAATCTATACTGTAATGATAAAAGGACGTGAGCTGGTTGAGGCCTTTGACCACTTCAGAGCCTGGGTTCACGATTTCAGTAATGTAGACGTTGGTGCTACCCGAAGCGACGTGGTAAAGCGCGAGAAGGCCCAAAAGCACGTAAGCTGAAAAGACTAGAACTCTATTCCTAACGGCCCAGGAAGAGACCTTCCTCAGGAACTCCTGCCTCACGTCCTTTACGTTGGGTATGTCCTTCCTAGGGAACTTGAGCAACTTTATGGAGGCAGACTTCAGGGCGTCCCTCATGAAGGTGAGAGGCGGTATTAGTGAGGATATAGAAGAAACTACAAGAGCTATACCTATGTTCTTCAGCAGTTCTGACGGAGTAATTATGAATGAAACGAAACCCACGACTATGGTGAGCCCGCTGGCCAGAACGGCCCTCCTTACGTTAGAGTAAGCTACTTCCAACGCGTCCTTAGTGCCCTTATTGAGCTCCTCGTAGTAGCGATACAGGAATAGGACTGAGTAGTCCACCGTAATGCCGAACACTATTGGGGGGACGACTAGGCCTGAAATGTAGTAGATTTTGTAACCGAAGAACGTCAAGAGGTAAAGTAAACCGTAAGCGATCTCCAAGCCCAACAGTGCGGACAAAAGCAAAGAGATTATAGGGTAAACAGCCCTCAATATTACCACCAATAGGACGCCCAGAATTATTACCGTCGCGATGTCGACCAGCCTCAAGTCCCTCTCGGTTTCCATCATGCTCTCGGCGTAGATCGCCAAGTGGCCCGTAACGGTGCCGTTCACGTTCTGCATGAACTCCACGACGTTGTTCAAACTCTCATTGTTGGGAACCTTGATCAAGAAGATCCATACGTTTCCCCTGTGGAAGTTCGAGATCGAAATTGGAGGGGGCGGGATTTCGCTCTTCACTTTATTGTAAGCGTAATAGTACGGGTCCTCCAGGGCTTCCTCGCTGACGTTTACGTGATAAAGGCTGTCGATCAGGTAGGCATAGTCGGAGAAGCCCTTCAGGGTCTCCTCCACTAAAGTCGCGTTTGTGTAGTTGTCAAAGGAAAACAGGAGGACGAAGGGGTTTTTGAAGACCGTTAGTGACGCGTTCCTCGCGGCCTGGAGGGGCGGCATTACCCTACTGAGGTTCTCGTAAGCCCTCAAGAATTGATAGTAACTTTCCGAGGGATAAACGGTCCTGTTCATGGGGACTCCGTAGGTGACGTTCAGTACGTAAAGGAAAGAGGTGAAATTCGCTAACGTTTCGTTCTTTAACATCGTTAAGTTTAGGTAGAGCTCGTGTAATGGGTAAACGCTTTCGTACACCTTTAACACGAAGGGGGCTATAGTCTCGTTATACCTCTTAGTTAGGTTATTCACGTAATCATAGGGCGTGATCAGCTCGGCCCCACTCAGGTAATTCATAGCGCCCTTTACCTGAGCGAGGCTCTCGTTATAGGGCCCCTTTACCATTACGTAAAGGTAGTCGGGTTCGGAGACGTTGAAGTACTGCGACAAGATGTGATGCACTTCAACGCTCGGAAGAGAGGGCGATAAGAACGGGGAGTCGCTGTAGACGAACTTCTCCTGAACCGTCATAATTACTGGCGATAAGGCGAACACTAGGATAAGCCAAAGGATTAGCCTCTTCACCATCTGATAGGGGAAGCAATGAATTAAAAACAGATTTCATAAACCTCTTAACGCCTAACGCCTACTTCCACCTCGTCCTGGGAGGAATGGCTTGCTTGAACCTCTCTATTCTCTCCTTATAGGGCATCAGGTCCTCCAGCATGTAAACCACTTCGTCCCTCAGGTTCTTCTTCGGCCTGAACCCCAGCGAGGGGAGGATCTTCCTAACGGGGTTGTAATAGTGCTCCTCCTTCTCGACCCTCGGGTTCTCGTAGTTCCTTATCTCGACCTTAAGGCCGAGCTTCTCTGCTCCTTCCTTCACTATCTGCGCTATCTCCCTAACGCTGTAGACCTCTGCGAACTGGTTAACCACCCTGTACTTGCCCTGATCGGGCGGGTTCTCGACGAGCAGCTTGACTGCCGTAACGCTGTCCTCCAAGGATATGAACCCTCTGGTCTGGCCTCCCTTTCCGTAAACGGTTAGCGGATGGCCTATAATTGCCTCCGCGCAGAACCTGTTGACTACCGTCCCCCATGCCTCATCGATATCGAATCTAGTCCTAAGGCTCTCGTGAACTATCTCTGACGTCCTCGTGCCGTAGACAGGCCCTTGCATTATGTCGGTAACCGTTAGACCCCATAACTGATTAGCGTAGTAAAGTATGTCAGTATCGAAGACCTTAGTCCAGTGGTACCAGGACCCACCCTTCCTAGGCACGAGTATTTTGTCCTTCTTGCCGTTTATTTCGGCCTCTATCTCTATGTCTTCTGGAATGTCAAAGTTGGGCGTGCCGTACTCACCCATCGTGCCCATCTTGACTATGTGAATGGTGGGATCAACCTCTTTGACGGCGTAAACCAACCTCATAGTTCCGACTAGGTTGTTCTGGATCGTGAGCACTGCGTGCTCCTCGTCCTTCATTGAAAATGGGGCGCTCCTCTGCTCAGCGAAGTGCACTATCGCGTCGGGCCTATATTTCCTAATTAGGTCCTTAAGCAGGCCTGGTGTCGTTATGTCCCCTATTAAGAACTCGATGTTAACGTCCAAATGCCTCTTGGCCTCCTGAACTCTTTCTGAGGGCGATGGGAGGGGGAACACGGAGTCGGTCCCGGACTCGTAAGCGAACCTCCTGGTTGAGAGGTTATCAACTCCTATGACCTCGTGTCCTGAGGCGGCGAGCTTAAGGGCTAAGGGCCAGCCCA
>CAYRZA010000014.1:0-2758 GCA_964428675.1 uncultured Desulfurococcales archaeon
TTAGCTGTCGTAATTACGAGCTCACCGCTTTGGTTATATAATAGAACAGAATAAAAGAGTTCAAATGTTCACGAGGACGGGCGACAAGGGGGAAACCGACGTAGTACAGAAGAGGGTAGGTAAGGACTCCCCTCTAGTACAGTTCCTCGGCGAGCTCGACGAGTTGAACTCGTTCGTAGGGTTGGCTATTTCGAAGACGCCGTGGGATGACATGAGGAGCGACCTCGAGAAGGTTCAGGTTCACCTCTTCGAAATAGGGGAAGACGTCGCGACGAACAGCACGAAGAAGAGGATAAATGAGGACTACGTGAAGTTCCTCGAGGAGAGGACCGTAGCCTACAGGAAGGAAAGTGGGCCGGTGAGGCTCTTCGTCCTCCCGGGAGGGTCGGAAGTCGCCTCCTACATTCACGTCGCCAGAGCCGTGGCCAGGAGAGTGGAGAGGAGCGCCGTCGCCTTGAGCAAGGAGATCCCAGAAATGAACAGGACGATAATAGTTTACCTCAACAGGCTGTCCTCTTTGCTGTTCGCGATGGCCACTGTAGCGAACAAAAGGCTGGGAGTCGAGGAGAAGGTCTACGACATAGGCAAGTTCTGGTGAGCGTACTTAGGGTAGAGCCCGCTCGACAAAAGCAGTTCGCAGTTTTTACATATTTCCCTACCGTAACTGGTCGGCTCTCCGCAGATCTTACACCTGGGGAGCTCCGCCCTCTCGGTGAACTCCCTTCTCCTCTCTTCAGTTAGAGAATCGAAGAAGTCGAGGAGCTTGAGGAGTGCCCCAGGGCTCTCGCTTTCCAGATTGTAGAGCAAGTCCCTGACTTTGGCCCTAAGCGTTGGGGCCTCGACTATGTAGGGGCACTCGACCTCCTGGAACTTATAACCGGTAAAGTAAGCGTACATAGCGGTCTCCCACTCGTAGACCCTCCTCAAGGGCTTAACCCTTGGGACGAAGAGAGGGCTGAGCTTTACGGGCCTCTCCCCCTCCCTGACCAGCCTCAGAGTGTCTCCTCTGAGGAAGTTTATCACGTAAGTCTGCACTTCATCGTCCAAGTTGTGCCCAGTGGCGACGAAGTCGGCCCTGACTTCCCTCGCGACGTCGTTTATGAGCTTCCTCCTGAAGCCACCGCAGAACGTGCAAGCGGAGACCTTCAGCCCCTTCTTCCTAGAGGCCTCAACCATCTCGTCCAGCGTGTACCCGACCTGCTCCTTGAACGATCCCTTTATTAGCTCTATCCCCCTGTCCCTGAGGAACTTCTCGAGTTCCTTGACTTGCTCTGCCCTGTTATAGCCGTGTATCCCTTCAGTTATGTTATAAGCTATCAGCTTCACGCCGCGCAGGACTTCAGAAAGAGTGTCGGCCAATACATAGCTGTCCTTCCCGCCAGAGACGGCGAGTAAGATTCTGTTAGCCTTTTCTAAGCCTAGCCTTTCCGCTTCCTTCTTAACCCTCTCCCTTATGTTATTAATGAAGCACGACTTACATAGCCTCAGCCCGCTGTGGGGCTGGAAGACTACGGCCTCGTTTACCTTACAGACGTCGCAGATCATTCCTCTCCCTTTGCTGCCCTGACCAAGACTTTACCGCTCGCCACCTCGTCAATGCTGTGAATAGCGGCGCCCGATTCGTCCAATATCCTCCTCACCTCTTCGAAGTCTATGTCGCTCCCCTCTATGACGACGAGTAACCCCATGGTCTCGACGTCCATATCGGTCACGCTTATGTTAACGCCGTCGACTCCTGTCAAAGAGGAAAGCCTTTCGGCTAGGTCCACGATCGAAATCCCCCTTATGGGTTTCAGAACGTCGAGAACCAACCTCCTTATCGGCAATTACAGCACCTCACTACGCAATAATATACAGCATCTTACTCAGTATGGCCACGGAAATATAACTTTGTGCCTTTCATGGGCCCTTCAGGGAGGGGGAAAGTTTAAATACGATGGGGTCGCCACATTCGAAGGGGGGCGGGTGATGAGGGGGGCTACGGTACAGACTTCATCAGTCGTCGGGAAGCAGGTTTATGGAGAGCTTTATGACTGCGACATTGAAGTCCTAAAGGACGTCGAGAGGCTAAAGGAAATAGTGAAGAACGCTGCCAAGATAGGCAACATGACCCTGCTCGACGTCAAGGCCTGGAAGATAGGAGAGGGTGTGAGCGTAATGGCAATAGTCCTCGAGAGCCACATAACGATTCACACGTGGCCGGAGTACAGGTTCGCCACGGTAGACGTCTACAGTTGTGGAGCGCACACGGATCCCAAGAAGGCCTACTTGTACATAGTCCGTGAGTTAAAGGCGGAAAGGTATACCATGAAAGAGGCTGATAGGTCATCGGACTTCTGATAGTCGGCGGTGGAATAGCTGGACTTCTCCTCGCCAAAAGACTAGAAGATTTTTCACCCATCGTGTTTGACAGGAGGAGGTTTCCAGGGAAGAAGTGCACGGGAATAGTGAGCAGGGAGACCTTCCTCAAGCTCGGCGTCTCAAAGGATTACGTAGACAGGGAGTTCAAGGAGATTAAGCTAGTGTACAGGGACAAGGAGGTTAGCTTCAGGGTCGACGTGGTGAGGCTGAACAGGGAGAGGCTAGAGAGGGACTTAGCGAGGGAAGTCAAGTACTTGCCCGGAACTAATGCGGTCGTAAAGTCAGCCAACGTCGTAATGGCCAACAACGAGAAGTACGAGGGGTTCGTCGTGAGGGCTACGGGATGGGACGGCAAGGGGAGGAGAGTTAAGGCGATAGAGTTGGTCACCGAGCCCAT
>CAYRZA010000014.1:2858-10840 GCA_964428675.1 uncultured Desulfurococcales archaeon
AAGACCTTCACGGGCGGTGGGATATTCGCCATCTCCGAGCTCCTTGAAGCCTTCAAACCTCTAATCGAAAAGGGAGACGAAAGGGAATACGAAAGGAAGTTCAGGGCACTCAAAGGAGAAATAACTAGACAGTACTACGCTGTGAGGGCCGTGGAGAAAGCGTGGAAGTTCTCGCTTAGGATTGCATTTTCCCTTCTCAACGGGAGGACCATATCCGTTAGCAGGGAGTTCGACCTGCACTCAGGCCTTCTTGTCAGACTTCTTCACTAGGTTGTAACATCCCTCACCCTTCTCTATGAAGCCCTCCTCAATTAGCTTGTAAATGACCAGCTCCGGGTTCTTAATCCCTTGAGCCTTCAGCTCCTTGTAAGCCAGGATTTCGCCTACTGACACAACCCTCTCGAAGTATTTCCTGGCCTTTTCCAGGTCTTCAGGGGAAACCTTAACGTCCACCATAATTTTATATCGTGTTTAGCGGGATAGTCCTTAAAGTTGAGCGTAAAGGACTACATGCAATTAGTTAGGATTCACAACACCGTCGGGTCGGCCCTCTCGGCCTTCATGGGGTTCGTAGTTGCAAGCTCTTGGGACTTCCTTCCGGTCCAGCTAGTCCTTTCCATGCTAGTGGTTTCACTGATAGCCGCAGGGGGCTACGTGATAAATGACTATTATGATATCGATATAGACAGGATAAACAAGCCGTACAGGCCTCTTCCCTCCGGTAGGGTAAGCCCTAAGGCCGCTAGGAACTTGGCTATAGCGCTAATGGTATTAGGCGTGGCTTTGTCGTTCTTCATCAACGTTTGGGCAGCAGTAGTAGCTGTAATCGCAGCAGTTGCGATGTGGGAGTACGCCAGGTGGATAAAGAAGACTGGAATCCCTGGAAACTTAATAGTGGCGTTATTTACCGCCCTCTCGGCCTTTTACGGAGGCCTGGCCTATTTCAGGGGGAACTGGCTGTTCCTTTCGGCCATACCGACAGTCTACATCTTCTTCTTCACTTTGGCTAGGGAGTTCGTTAAGGGCATAGAGGACTACGAAGGGGACAAGGCTCACGGCGTCTCTACCCTGGCTGTAACCATCGGAATAGACAAGGCCTGGGTGATCTCGAAGGCCATACTTTTCGCACTCCTCGTCACCAGCCTCTTCCCTTACTTCTTCTGGGGCTTCAACGTCGCTTACCTCGTAATTGAAGGGGCATTAGACGTCATATTGGTAATGAGCTTACTTCAGCCCCACGACATTAAATCCGCCTCGAAGGTCAGGGGGTGGTTGAAGGTGTTCGCGTTGGGTACGATAGCTGCGTTCATCTTGGGAAGTAATCCGCTCATTTAAGCCTGAAGTCGAAGGCCTTCCTGAAGCCCGAGACGGAGAACACGACCCTAACGCTGTAGTTCCCCTGATCCGTTTGACCGAGCCCGACCTCGACTTCTTCTCCTGCCCCTACCCTCTCGAACACCTTATAGGTCTGAGATATTCCGTTCTTTAATACGTTCACGATGAGTCTATCTGCCCCCACCTCTCCGTCGTTGATCACCCTGACCTTAGTCCCGTTACGTATAACGTTTACACTTATCTTGGGCGTCTTAACGTTAAGCTTAAACAGGCCGAAGAGCTTCAGGTGCCCCTTTTGGGACTCGTTCAGGAGCCTTAAGTTCCTCGAGAAGTCGAGCTCGTAGACGTAGTTCGGGCTGTCAAGCCTCTCTTGTACCTCGTGAGCCGCTGCGACCTTAGCGTCCAATGGGGTCTTGAGGAGGGCCTTGCACTCCCCCTCACAGGCTATTTCGTAACTCTCCCCAGGGCCTATTAGGAGTTCACCTGCTGAGAGGGAGTAGTTGGTGCTGAACTTATCCACCTCGTAAACGCTCAGTACAGCTATTGCGTTCACCACTAGGGGGTTCTCGCCCTTGTGTACTACCTTAAGTTCGTTCTTCCCCTCCCTTAACAGCGGCGAGACCTCATAGATTACTGAGGAGTGCCTAATCCCCTCGTGCTCCACCTCCACGTTGGGCCTGAATATCTTAGCCAAAGAGAAGTCGTTGAGTAAGAGCCTCCACAAAGGAGTGTAATTCTTGGGCGTCTCCACGTCTATCAGGACGAAAGCCCTCGTTAGCCTGCTGTACACTGTGAAGGGGAACGAAATTTCCGGCTTCCTCGTTGACAGTTCCATCGGACCGTCGTAGAGGTTCAGGTCGACAATGCCTTCCACGCTCCCCTCAGCGAAGACCCCCATCAATCCCTTTGCCATGGTTTCATTAGAAACTGTAAGAACCGATTAAATAGCTGACAAATGCTGTCTGACGTCAAGTGGGCAATAAGGCACTCAGATTTGGTAGTCGAGGTCGTGGACTCCAGGGAGCCCGACCTGACTAGGTCGAAGTACTTCGAGAACTTGGTTAGGAAACTGAACAAGAAATTAATGATAGTAATAAACAAGGGCGATCTAGTCCCCCTAGAGGTGCTCAAGAGTTGGAAGAGGTACTTGGAAGACAAGGAAGGTATACCAACTGTTTACATAGCTGCCACGAAGCACTTGGGGACTAAGGAGCTGAGGGACAGAATGAAGGAATTACTAAGGGGCTCGGGAGTGGTGGCCTTCATAGGCTACCCCAAGACCGGGAAGTCGTCGATAATTAACGCGCTTAAGGGGAGGCACTCCGCCTCTACTAGCTCCCACCCCTTCGCCCACGGCTACACCAGGGGAGTTAGCTTCTTCAGGATAGACAACAAGCTCATGGCCTGGGACACCCCAGGGGTTATCCCACCAGACGGGAACGAGCTGGAGAGGGCCATAAGAGGGGCAAACCCGGACCTAATGGAGGACCCTGTGAAAGTCGCCGTGAAACTAGCGGAGAGGGTGACTAAATACAACCCGAACGCAATAAGGGAGGCCTACGGAATAGAGTACAAGGACTTCCTGGACTTCTTAGAAAAGCTAGCAATTAAAAGGGGATGGTTCTATAAAAGCGATAGGGAACCGAACATAGACGAGGCGGCAAAGGCTTTCATTAGGGATTACCACGACGGCAAAATTATTTATTACGTACCACCTCCCCTTCTTGAATGATCAAGGCAGTAGTTTTCGACGCGGACAAGACGCTATGGGACCACCATAATATATCCATCTTCAAGGAGCCCTTGACGCTCGTCAATAGGGACTCTGTTGTGGACTCAGATGGGAACAAGTTAACCCTATTCCCCTACGTTAGGGAGGCGTTGAAGGGGATAAAGGACATGGGCCTGATCCTCGGCATGGCCACATGGAACTTCCCGGAGAAGACCGAGAGGGTGCTCAAGCTCTTGGGGCTCTGGGACCTCTTCGACGTTGTGATCTCCAGGGACTACCCTTACAAGTTCCTCCACTTGTCTGAGTTCATCCTGAGGCTTAGGGACATGGGAATAACGATAAGGCCAGAAGAAATAGCCTTCTTCGACGACAGGAGGGCACACTTCGGGAACGTCTGGCTTTACTTGGGCGGCGTGAAGTGCTTCGAGATGTGGAAGGACGTCAAGTCGTTCGAGGAGGTACTAGAGCTCGTGAGGAAACTAGCCAGATGAGCCCATCAAGGCTTTTAAACTCTGTATTCCTAGTCTTGCCCTCGATAAGAGATGATAGGTGAGTGTACCCTCCAAGTCGCCTAATTTTCCTAAAACCTATTTCAAAGGTAAAGAAGAATTTCAAGAGAAATACAGCAGTCCTATGGACTGCTTTAGAGGTGGTCTAAGGTGATAAGTGGATCCAGGCTTACGATTGAAGCCCTGAAAAAGGAAGGAGTAAAGGTAATTTTCGGCATTCCAGGGCTTTCTAACATGGCCCTCTACGACGCCTTCCTAGAGGACCTCATCAGCGGGGAGCTCAGGCACGTCCTGATGAGGCATGAACAAGCTGCCGTGCATGCGGCCGACGGTTACGCTAGGGCTTCCGGAATCCCTGGAGTGGCGACCGCCACCTCTGGACCTGGAGCCACTAATCTGCTCACTGGATTAGCTACAGCGTACATGGACTCCTCGCCAGTAATAGCCCTGACGGGCAACGTTCCGAGATCAGTAATAGGCAAGATGGCCTTCCAGGAGGCCGACATCCAGGGAATGGCGAACCCAATGGTCAAGTGGTCGATAAGGGTCAAGACCTTAAACGAGATCCCCGAGGCCATAAAGAACGCCTTCTACGTAGCGGTTACCGGGAGGCCCGGGCCCGTACTAATAGACATCCCAAGGGACATATTCGGTGAGAAGATAGAGGAGGACAAGGTGAAATGGCCTGAAGGGCCTACCATAAGGGGTTACAGGCCGTTCAAGACTGTGATGGACAGGCAGGCACTGAAGAGGGCTGCTGAGCTGTTAGTGAACGCTGAGAGGCCCATAATTCTAGTCGGGACTGGAGTGGCGTGGTCGAACGCGACTAAGGAAGTCCTCGAGCTGGCCGAGATATTGCAGAGCCCGATAGTCTCGACCCTGCCAGGGAAGTCCGCTGTCCCGCACGACCATCCCCTGTACTTAGGGCCGATGGGATACTACGGCAGGGCAGAGGCCTCAATGGCCGCCCTGGAGTCTGACGTAATGCTCGTGATCGGAGCTAGGCTGAGCGACAGGACGTTCACTTCTTACGACGAGATGGTGGAGACCGGCAAAAAGTTCATAATGATAAACATTGACCCGACCGACACTAACAGGGCGATTAAGGCCGACGTAGCGCTTTACGGCGACGCAAAGGTCTTGACGAAGGAGTTAACTAAGGCAGTAATAGAGGTCGGCCTAAAGAAGGACAGGAGCAACTGGCTGAAGAGGGTAAAGGAGTTGAAGGAATACTACGCCCAGTTCTATTACTACGACGAGCCCGGAAAGCTCAAGCCCTGGAAGGTCCTCAAGACCATAAGGCAGGTACTGCCGAGGGACGCCATAGTGACCACTGGAGTGGGAGAGCACCAAATGTGGGCAGAGGTGTTCTGGGAAGTGCTAGAGCCTAGAACCTTCCTGAGCTCGACGGGTATGGGAACTATGGGCTTCGGTTTGCCCGCAGCAATAGGCGCTAAGGTGGCCAGGCCTGACAAGGTCGTAGTGGACTTAGACGGGGACGGCTCGTTCTTGATGACCGGAACCAACTTGGCCACAGCGGTGGACGAGAACATACCAATAATAGCGGTGATCTTCGACAACAGGACTTTAGGACTTGTGAGGCAAGTCCAGGACCTCTTCTTCGGCAAGAGGATAGTGGGAGTGGACTACGGGCCCTCGCCGGACTTCGTCAAGCTCGCCGAAGCCTTCGGCGCTTTGGGCTTCAACGCTGATAGTTATGAAGCGATAGCGGAGTCGATAAAGAAGGCAATAAAGGAGAACGTGCCCGCCGTAGTAAGGGTCCCAATAGACAAAGAGGAGTTGGCTTTACCTACCTTACCTCCAGGAGGTAGGCTGAAGCAGGTGATAGTGCGTGACCCAAGGAAGTCCTCCTGAAAGGGTAATTAGGATAGTAGCGTATTACAGGGACCCGTCGATACTCGAGAGGGTAATAGCGCACATAAGGAAGCTGTTCATGGACCTCAACTGGTTCTACGCGTATAGAAACGGCGACGTAATAGAGATGTTCATCGGTGTGCCGGATCACAAGAACTTCGAGATAATGGTCTCAAACGTACACAAGACCCCGGAAGTGGAGAAGGTGGAGGTACTAGAGGACGCTAAGGTGGTGAAGTTCAAGGCCGACAGGATGGGCAACGTAACTAAGGTTAGCGAGATCGACGGGCTGAAGGAGTACGACATGGTTATAAATGTCCCAGTATATTCGAAAGTCACCGAATATTCCTGGGGTGAGATACGTGGCAAAGATCTACACTGAAAAGGACGCAAGCCTGGACCCGATAAAGGACAAGACAATTGCCGTTTTAGGCTACGGTAGCCAAGGGAGGGCCTGGGCACTAAACCTCAGGGACTCTGGGCTTAAGGTAGTGGTCGGCCTAGAGCATGAGGGGAGTAAGTCCTGGAATCAGGCGGTCCATGACGGGTTCAAGCCGATAAAGATGGCGGAAGCAGTGAAGCAGAGCGACATAGTGATCTTCCTGGTCCCTGACATGGTCCAGAGGACTATTTATAGGGAGTTCGTCGAGCCTAACCTCAGGAAGGGAATGGACCTCGTATTCGCCCACGGCTTCAACATACATTACAGGCTAATCGAGCCGCCGAACTATGTTGACGTCTACATGGTAGCCCCTAAGGGGCCGGGACCAATAGTTAGGGAGTACTTCGAGAGGGGAGGAGGAGTTCCGGCGCTAGTCGCCGTCCATCAGGACTACAGCGGTAACGCCCTGAAGAAGGCCTTGGCAATAGCCAAAGGGATCGGTGCAACTAGGGCCGGAGTTATAGAGACCACGTTCAAGGAGGAGACGGAGACGGATCTCTTCGGCGAGCAGGTCGACCTGGTCGGAGGGATTGTGGAGCTCATGAGGTCAGCGTTCGAGACCTT
The DNA here is from genome assembly GCA_964428675.1 of uncultured Desulfurococcales archaeon. GTDB lineage: Archaea > Thermoproteota > Thermoprotei_A > Sulfolobales > Sulfolobaceae > Acd1. The sequence continues at coordinate 9,316 of CAYRZA010000014.1, forward strand.
AGTTGAGGCAGGATATCAGCCTGAAGTGGCCTACTTCGAGACCATAAACGAGATGAAACTAATAGTTGACATAATCTATGAGAAGGGCTTAGGCGGAATGTTGAGGGCCGTCAGTGACACAGCCAAGTTCGGGGGGTACTTGTCAGGAAGGTACGTGATTGATGAAGGCGTAAGGAAGAGGATGAAGGAGGTCCTGGAGAGGATAAAGAGCGGGGAGTTCGCTAACATTTGGGTCGAGGAGTACAACAAGGGGATGCCGGCGGTCAAGAACTACTTGAACGAGATAGATAACAGCCTCGAGGAAAAGGTGGGAAGGGAGCTCAGGGAACTAATCCTGCGAGGCAAGCCTAAAAGCTGATTTTTATAAAAATTATTTCAATGGCCGACGTAAAGGCCAGGGCGTCATCTTTAGAGCGTTACATACTCTCGAGGCTGAGGGAGAAAGGCTTCGCCGTAATTAGGGCCCCTGCCAGTGGGTCCAAGAGGAAGGATTCAATACCGGACATTGTGGCACTTAAGGACGGACACATCTTGCTAATAGAAGTCAAGAGCAAGGACGAAGAGGGGACTATCTACATAAGGAAGGAGCAGGCCGAGGGGCTCATGGAGTTCGCCAGGAAGAGCGGAGGGGATCTCTTCCTCTGCGTCAGGTTCCCCCACGAGATAAGGTTCGTTAAGTTCGAAAAGGTGAGGAAGACTCCTGGGGGGAATTACGCCCTCGACCTAGAGGAGGCTAAGGGCGGAATGACGCTCGACGAGCTCGTTAGATACGTAGAGTCGAAGAACGCCAAAACACTGGACCAGTTCATTCGTTAGAGAACTTTATCCTGAACTTCATGTTATATTTCTTCTCGTACTTCTTCAGCTTGCTGACCAGCTTCCTGTTGAACTTCTGGAGGTCAGTCTTCGGAAGGACTATTACGTACTCCCCGTCCTCCACTTCAACCCTAGCGTCAGGAATCGCCTGGGTCACCAGTTTCTCCAGCTTTAACTGCAACCTGTCCTCGGCCCTCACCCCCTTTACGGGCACTATCATGGTCTGCTCGCCGAACACGTAGATTTCGTATTCGACTTCCCCAGTAAGCAAGTCCTTGACCTCAACTACTGGCCTCGCGAGGTCAGCCTCCTTAAGCCCGGAGGGGACCTTGACCGTCATTTCGAGAGTGTAGACCTTCTTCACCGTCCCGGAGTGAATGAAGACGACTGTGTCGATTATGTTGGGAATTGTGCCTATGTCGACCCTCCTTATGAACCTGTGAATCGCGTCTATAGGCGTGGTGGCGTGCACTACGCCTATCATCCCTATTCCGGCCAACCTCAGGTCTATGTAGAGCCTGAAGTCCTCATCGTTCCTCATCTCGTCGTAGACTGTGTAGTCGGGCCTGCTCAGCAAAAGTATGTCGTGAAGTTCTCCGAGTTCCGCGTAGTTCTTCGAGTATTGGGTTATCTCTGGGGGCAAATGCATGTCCCTTGGCGATTCTATCGTCTTCACGACCTTCCCCTTCCTCATGTAAAACTCCGCCAA
>CAYRZA010000015.1:0-2198 GCA_964428675.1 uncultured Desulfurococcales archaeon
AGTGGAACTTCGTAGGTCCACTTAACGTCGTAGCTCGAGAAGACGTACTCGGGCTTAACGTTCGTGTAAAGGGCTATTTTCCTCTTAGTTTCCTCGTCCAAGGGGATTTCTGACCTAGCTACTATTATATCAGGCTGTATGCCGATCCTTCTCAGCTCTTGTACGCTGTGCTGGAGGGGCTTCGTCTTAAGCTCTCCCGTTGCCTTCAGGTACTCTACTAGAGCTACATGAACGAAAACCACGTTACCTTCCTCCTCTAAGGCCAGTTGCCTCACCGCTTCAAGGAACGGAAGACTCTCTATATCGCCTACTGTCCCGCCTATTTCTACTATTTCGATCTCGGCGTTAGCCTTCTCCCTGGCAAACCTTATCTGAGCCTTTATCTCGTCGGTAACGTGGGGTATGATCTGAACAGTTTGGCCCAAGTACTTGCCTTCCCTCTCCTTCTTTATGACCTCGAAGTAGACCTTGCCCGCGGTGATGTTATTATACCTCGACATTTCCACTCCGACGAACCGCTCGTAGTGACCCAAGTCGAGGTCAGTCTCAGCACCGTCCTCAGTTACGTAAACTTCACCGTGCATGTAAGGGTTCATCGTCCCTGCGTCTACATTTAAATATGGGTCTATCTTAACTAAAGTTACGTTATATCCCATAGACTTAAGTAATAGTCCAGTCGACGCGGAGACCGTGCCCTTACCGACACTCGAAAGCACTCCTCCGGTGATTATGATGTACTTAACCAAGGGAAATCACAGCTAAAACTCGGCTTGGTCTATTTAAAAGTCTTTCTCAAGTCGAAGTTAAGTAATAGCTCGATTTTAACCAACATTCGTGATAAACGGGTTAGATGAGCTAAGGGATAGACTGAAGAGTGGAAAATTCCTTCAAGTAGCATTAGATTTTATAGATCTAGATCAGGCATTAAAAGTCGCTAAAGATGCGGACAGGGCTGGAGTAGACATAGTGGAAGTAGGAACCCCAATGGTTAAGGCTTATGGAATAATGGGCGCACTCGAGATAGGCAAAGCGGTGAACAAGCCGATACTTCTCGACACTAAAACAGCCGACGCGGGCGACGTGGAGGCGGAAATAGCCAGGCGAGCTGGTGCCAAGATAATGACAGTGCTCGGCGCTATGGACGACTCGACTATCGATTCTGCAGTGAGGAAAGCCCACGAGTACGGCATTCTGGTACAGGTGGACATGTTGAACGTAACAGACGTCAGCAGGAGGGCGAGGAGAGTCGTAGAGCTAGGAGCAGATATAGTTGGACTTCATGTGGGATTAGACGTTCAGAAGTCGAGGGGGATTTCCGTAGCTGACCTTAAGGACGAAATAAAGGAGGTCGCCTCGACGGGCGTTATAGTTTCAGTCGCTGGAGGGCTCAACAGGGAAAGGATATTAACGATAATCGACGCCCCAATCAACATATTCGTCGTAGGTGGCGCAATAACCAAGTCTCCAGACCCCTATAAGGCCACTTTGGAGATAGTCAAGATATTAAAGGGGAATGCGTAATAGAGGAGGGTAATCATGTCGCAACCTGGAGCTCAGAAGTCTAAAGAGCTGAAGCTAGTGACTAAGCAAGTCGTTACTCCTGATGTGCTTAAGGACGACAAAAGAAAGCAACAGCTATTGTATGTCCTTAACGTACTCAACGGCATATCCGAAAAGGGACTGATTCAGGCGCTTTACGAAATGAAACAAAAGGGGCTCGATTTAGGTTACAACTTCGTCACTCTTGGGAACAACGTGTTTAGCCCCCAGCTTAAGGAGGACTTGACTGCACTACTTTACTTAGGTCTTGTTGAGAACGAGCAAGGGAAGAGACTAAAAGTTACTTCTAACGGACTTGAGCAGTTAGAGAAGTTGCAGTTCGACGACGCGTTCAAGAGCCAAGTGACCAGTATTTGGAACGAGATAAAGACAAAAATTCAGGCAATAGACCAAGAACAAAAGTTAAAAATGAGAAGAAGATAACTACTTTTATCTAATTTTTAAAGTCAGAAAATTTTACATAGTCATTGAAGTACCTCTTCTGTTCTGGTTTTCTTCGGAAATTAAAGGTCTGTTCCAAATCAGCGGGTCTAGTTTCCCCTCTCTGTCCAACTTTATTACAAGATCCCTGAACTGACTGGTGTGCCTAATGTCGAGCTCGAGTAAAGTCTCGAAAATAGACCAAACGGTTTTAAGCA
>CAYRZA010000015.1:2298-4713 GCA_964428675.1 uncultured Desulfurococcales archaeon
TGCCTAATGTCGAGCTCGAGTAAAGTCTCGAAAATAGACCAAACGGTTTTAAGCACGTCCTCCAGCATTTCCTTCGGCATGTGCTTAATAACCATGGGGTCCTGAAGCCACTGATCGAACGCCTTTATAGTCCTCATGATGTGTTGAAAGGCTGTCCTCGTCTCTAGAATCATATCAAGTCTGTCCATCTCTTCAGAGTTCAATTTCTTCTCCATTTCCTTTACCGTCATCAAGAGGTTCTTCTGCATCTTTATCCATTCGTCCAAATTATTTACGAATCCGGTATCCATTGGTCCCAATTACCTTTGTGAAAAAATTGCCTAATAAATGGTGTTACTGACCGTATGACAGGTTAAACGGCAGACCCGACTTGGTTATCTCGTCTGGCAATCTGTCAGCGAACTTCTTAAGGAACTCCAGATCCTCGTTCTTTTTCCTCAACTTGTCGGGTAACATCCTCGGTATTTCGTCAATTATCGGATACCACCTCTTGCAGTTAGGACAGTACAACAGACCCTCCACTATTTCCTTCTTATAACATTCGTCGCAAGGCGGCGACGTTAGCTCCGACGTCTTGACCTTTTTATAGCCGCAGTATAGCTCGCATATAGGCCTCTTCTCTACAGTGGGCTTCCTCTCCACCTCCCTTTCGGAAAAAACGTAGAGAACTAGCGGAAACGTCTTGCATATCGGACAAGCCAAGAGGTCCAATAACCTGTATTTCACCCTTAACCACCAGCTACCTTAATTACTTCGCTAGCTATTCTATTTGCCTTTTCGACGTCCTTGGCCTCCACGAAAATCCTTATTATCGGCTCGGTCCCGCTCTTCCTGACGAGGATCCAATAGTCGTCGAATATTAGCTTAACCCCATCTATTTTGATAACCTTCTTAGCCGAGCTCCCGAAAACCTTCTCCACGTTCTCGTAGATCGCGTTCACGTCACCCTTAAGTGGAACCTTCGTCTTCACGAGGTAATACTTAGGCAACCTGTTGAAGAGTTCCGAAAGCTTCGCGTTCTCGTTGGCCATGAGTTCCATCATTAGCGCTAGACTCATGGCACCATCCCTTACGTACTGGTGTGGGGGGTAAATGAACCCGCCGTTCTCTTCGAAGCCCGCAACGCCCTTCTCCTCGTATAACCTTCTCGCTATGTCTACACTTCCTACCTTCATCCAAATCACATCGATGCCGTACTTCGAGAGGTACTCCTCCACTAAGCTAGAGCTGGAGACGGCAGTGAAGACCCTCTTCGGCAAGCCAGGATTCTTAACTGATGCCCAATAGCTCAGCAGGGTCCCGCTCCTGTCACCCCAATGGATTTCGCCCTTCTCGTCAATGAATATAGCCCTATCTGCATCCCCGTCGTGGGCTACAGCTAAGTCAACGCCGAGCGACTTAACTACTTTGCTGGTCTCAGTCAGGCTCTCGAACGTGGGCTCCGGAACCCTAGCGGGAAATTGAGGATCCAAATGGCCGTTAAGGGTATAGACCTTAGCTCCCAGAGCCTTGGCGATGAGCGGGCTCGTCAAAGCTCCCACGCTGTTGGCCGGGTCAATGAGAACTCTGTAACCCTTTTTCCTCACCTTCTCGACGTCTACATGAGATAAAATTCCCTGGACATAAGTCTCTATTACTCTGTCCTCTTTCTTTACCTCATTATAGGCCTCAGACCAGTCTATTGTATTGAATTTATTCTCGAAGAAAATGTCCTCTATCTTCTCTTCTTCTGACCTAGGTATTTCAATACCGTCGCGGAAGACGACTTTTATCCCGTTATACTCTGGAGGGTTGTGACTAGCCGTTATTATGACGGCCCCATCGTAGCCGAGCGTTTTCGTTGCGTACTGTAAAGCCGGTGTCGGAGCGAGACCGCCGTCATATACTTTAACGCCTACTGAAAGCAGCCCGGAGGCCACGGCCCTCATTAGCATATCTCCCCCTGATCTGACGTCCCTGCCCATCAACACTTTGCTCCCCTTGCCGAAGTAGGTGCCTATCGCTTTCCCCAGCCTCATGGCCAGCTCGGGCGTCATGTCCTTATTTATAACTCCCCTGACTCCATCTGTGCCGAATAGCTTACCCATATAAAGCCAATTTTTCTTTTTCTTTAAAAATAATAAGCGTGAGCCCTCATGTGAGCGGCTCAGAAAACTTTAAACCTTGGTGCTGATAACTTCCTCTCGGGCCCGTAGCTTAGCCAGGTAGAGCGACGGGCTCTTAACCCTATAGTCAAGGTGGGGGATACCCGTAGGTCCCGGGTTCGAATCCCGGCGGGCCCGCCACATCTTTCGCATTATTTGTAATAACTAAATCAAGTGAATATTAGAATAATTTAGGCAAAATTTAAATTATTTTAACCGCAGAAGAGACGTGTCGTTAGACCTTCGCGGACTAGAATGCCAAAGTTTCATT
>CAYRZA010000015.1:4813-10675 GCA_964428675.1 uncultured Desulfurococcales archaeon
GGTGGCGAACCCAACTCGAACTTCCTCTTGTCCCTATGCCTCCTCTTGAGACCTCCTGTGATCTTCCTCAGGTCGTTCCCTTGATAAATGGCCATAGCGTCATTTTGCTTGAGGCGGAAAAATATAAAATTTAGGCGCCGAAGTGCCTCTCCCTTCTTTGGTAAGACCTTATTGCCCTCCAGAGGTCTATCCTCCTGAACTCGGGCCAGTACACATCGATGAAGAAGAGCTCGGAGTAAGCTACGTGCCAGAGTAAAAAGTTGCTTATTCTTATTTCGCCGGAAGTCCTTATTACCAGGTCAGGATCGTCGAGTTCTGGATCGTAAAAGTACTTCCTGAACGTCTCCTCAGTCACCTCGTCAACTCTCAGGACTCCTCTCTCGATGTCCTTGACCATTGTCCTCATTGCGTCGAGAATCTCCTGTCTCCCGCCGTAGCACACAGCCAACGTGAACTTCCTATCTCTGTAGTTCTCAGTGACCTTCATGAGCTGGTTAGCCAATTGCTGAAAGTCCTCTGGAAGCAAACCCAGCTTGCCTATGACCTTCACTCTTATTTTGTACTTGTGAACGAGGTCGCCGTACAATAACTCGAGCAGACCCTTCTTTATGTAGCTAATGATTATAGCCAGCTCATAATTGGACCTCTTAGTACAGTTCTCGGTCGACAAGGCAAAGACAGTAACGTTCTTAACTCCCACATCTAGCAGCCACAGTAGGACTTCCTTGAGCTTCTTATAGCCCTCGTTATAAGCTGCGTCAAAAGAAAGGGAGTTCTCCCTCGCGAACCTCCTGTTGCCGTCTGGGATGATAGCCACGTGTCTGGGTATAGGGCCGTCCTTTATTTGAGAATAAAGCCATTTCTCGTAAACGTAATAGACGGGTTTCAACAGTATCTTCGTTACTTTCCGCATAACTCCTTTATCGCATTGTAGTAAGTTATCGTCCCTATATATAGTTCATCGTAGGAGATATATTCCTTGTCTGTGTGCTCGAGCTTTGAGTCCCCAGGGCCGTATGCTACAATCTCGTTCGATATCGAGTAGAGCACGTTCATATCACTGGTGCCCCATTTCCTGACTAAGGTAGGCCTGACTCCCTGCCTTATAAGTGACCTCATAATTGCCTTGACCACGTGCGAGTTGGGACTAACCTTCACTGGGTCAAGCCTCTCAGTTACATTCACTTCACAACCGCTGAAGGTCTCTTCGATCCTCCTCAATATCTCCTCTGGACTGTTCTTTTTGGAGTATCTGATGTCCAAGTGCAGATATGCCTCGTCGGGCACCACGTTAATTGCGACCCCCGACTTGAAGATCGTAGGTATGACGGTAGGCGTGTCGTAATCTCTAGGAGGAGAGAACACGCTTAGCAACCCTTCCGCTACTTTCGTTATTACATTGTCGTTGCTGGAAGACGAGTGTGAGGCGACTGACTTGCACTTTACGTCTACGTGAATGACGCCCCTGTATTCGATGCCAATTCCGGTTGTACTAGTCGGCTCTCCTATAATTATATAGTCAAACCTCCTCCCGCTCTTGACTAGGGCTTTTGCCCCCCTGCTGAAGAGCTCTTCGTCGCTCAGACCGGCTACTTCAACTTCGCAACCTTCCTTACGCAAAAGCGAAGAGGCCACAAGCATGGCGGAGAGAGGGCCCTTAGCGTCTACAGCCCCCCTTCCCTTAATCCCAGTACCGTCATCGAATGGGGGAACGAACCCAGGGACCGTGTCGATATGAGACGCTAGGAGAATCCTCTCGTTCCCCTTACCGAAATAATACGAGTTAGTATCGTCTGTCCTAAAAGGGAGGTCGAGGTCACTTGAGATTTTTTCTAAGATCTCTTTAGCTCTCCACTCCTCTCCGCTAGGGGTGTAAATTGATACTAACTCAAGTAGAACCCGCCTTACTAATGAGACTACTCGATCCTTCTCTAACTGCATCCGCCAACACCTCCATGTCTTGGGCTGTAATTAAGTAGGGTGGTAACAGCCTAACCACTGTTGTTCCTGCCTTTATCGCGAGGACTCTCTTCTTCTCCTGCATTAACTGGAGGGCCTGGGCTGGCGGGAACCTCAAGTCGATCCCTATCATAAACCCTTTTCCCCTGATTTCCCTGACGCTTCTTACGTCCTCTAGTTTTTCCCTCAGCATCTTGAAGAGCGTCTCGCCCTTCGTTGCGACCTGCTCAGGAACGTTCTCCTCCTTGAGGACTTTCGCGGCCGCGGTTACTGCAGCCATTGCGAGTGGGTTGCCGCCATATGTGCTTCCGTGATCGCCCTCCTCCAACTTTTCGGCTATCCAGTCAGGAAGGAAGGCTCCGCTAACAGGGAAGCCCCCTCCGAACGCTTTAGCCGCTAAAACTATGTCGGGCTCTATTCCGTAGTGCTGATGGGCCCAGACCTTTCCTGTTCTGCCGAAGCCCGTCTGTATCTCGTCAACTATCAGTATTGCACCTACGTTCTGAGTCACTCTCCTCAACTCCTTCATGAAGTCTTCCTTAGCCGGTATTACACCCCCCTCGCCTTGTATGGGTTCGACGATGACAGCTGCCGTATTTTCGTCTATCGCTCTTAAGGCCTCTATACTGTTATAGTCTATGAAATAGGTCTCTGGCATCAAGGGCTCGAAGGGCTCCCTATACTTCCTGTTCCAAGTAACTGAAAGCGCACCGGCAGTCCTACCGTGAAACGCGTTTTTGAACGCTATTATCTTCTTCCTCTTTGTCACCTTTTTCGCGACCTTTAAGGCAAACTCGACAGCTTCCGTTCCGCTGTTGAGGAGAATTATGTTATCCAGGCCGCTCGGTTTCAGGGGGTCTAACTCTTTCAGCATCTCCTCCCTTATAGGCGTATTAAACGATGGGTTCAGGGTCATTATCTGATCCATTTGTTCCTTTAAGTATTGCACGACCTTGGGGTTCCTATGGCCAAGAAAAGCCACTCCAATCCCAGTATGAGCGTCGAGGTACTTGTTGCCTTTGTCGTCGTAAACGTACTGACCCTCGCCTCTAACGATGGTAAGCTTCCTGTCACCATATAACTTAGGGAACAGGGACTTCACTTCTTGATGACCTCCTTCAGCTTCTTGAGCAGGAAACCCGATACGTTAAAGTTGTTCACTCTCACAGTGTTCTTATACTCTGGAACCGCGTTTACCTCATTAACGATGTACCCCCTCTGCGGGTCCTCGAAGACGTCGATGCCTAGGAAGAAACCGCCTAGGGCTTCCTTAACCTTTAGTGCTAACTCCCTTAGCTCTGGGTCTATTCTAAGGGGTTCAGCCTTTGCGCCAAGAGCAGTGTTAGTCCTCCAATTGGACTTATTTACCCTATAAATGCCTACGGGAACCTCGTCCCCTATCACGAAGACCCTTATGTCCCTGTCGGGCTTTTTCACGAATTCCTGTATCATGTACCCCGTCCTAAATGGAAGAGTCGTGTAATCCTGGTACTCCATAAAGCTATACAGATCGTCGGGGTCATCCGCCTTTGCGACCATCCTTCCCCAGCTACCCTCAATCGGCTTAATTACAACGGGGTAGCCCAGATTTTCTGCTACCTCGAGTGCGGGGTCTTTCGAGAACAGTATAAACGTCTTAGGCACTCTTATGCCGGCCCTCGACAAAAGGGATAAAGTGAGCGCTTTGTTCTCGCACCTTATAAGGGTCTGCGAGTCGTTGATCACTTGCACCCCATTGCTTTCCAGCAGGATCGTTGAGAGAAGTGCCCTACTATGACTAACAGACCTCTGAATAACGACGTCGGCTTCAACGATTCCGTCGCCTATGGGCAATCGTAAGTCCCTAACGTAAAGTGGTATTAATTCAAGGCCCTCTTTCCTCGCCTCTGAAAAAAGGTCTCTTTCTTCCCACCTCAACAGGTCGTAGGCAATTCCGAGCCTCACTCTCCCCAGTCCTCTCCTACCTGCTCTGCTACCCTTAAAGCCAACTTGCCGTCCTTCATATAAACTTCGAGCAGAGCTCCACACTCGTGCTCAATGACCTCTCCGGGCAATGCGTTGTCGTCGACCTGTACGTCACCGCCACAAACCGGACACTTCAGCGTTACCATGGTTGTCGACTTGTAGTGCTAAAAGTGGCTTTTTAAGCTCTTCTGAACCTAGTACCACGACCTTAGTATTATTGTACTGTTAGTCGATATAATGCCGTCTATTGCCCGTATTTCGTCTATCGTTTTATTGATGGAAGAGATCGTGGATCCCCTAATGAACGCTATGATGTCGTACTCTCCTGTAGTCTCGTAAACGGTCTCGACACCACTAATTTTTATGAGCTTTTTAGATATTTCAGGCGTAGGTATCTGTGGACTAGTCTTAATGAAGACGAATGCTCGTATCTCGTTTTCCAGTTCGTAATCTATAGTGAACCTCTTTATTACGCCCTGGTTCTGGAGCTTGGTGATCCTCTTCCTCACAGCGGCCTCGCTGATTCCTAACATCTTAGCTATATCTGTGAAAGATATCCTAGAATTTTTCTTCAAAATCTCTATTATTTGAATGTCGGTCTCGTCGATCTCCAATCAGCCTATCACCGTCCCTTTCCCTGCTAATGCGTTAGCTATTGGATCCCGAACAAGGCCGTTCGCTATCACAACCTTTTTCACGCCAGAGCTCACGGCTTCTGCTGCCATTAGCAGCTTCCTGTTCATCCCCGGACCGATCTTGAAAGAGAGCTCCTTAGCCTGCTCCTGACTTAGACGATCGACGACCTTTCCGTCCAGCAAAACACCGTCAACATCAGTTAGCAAAACAAGGCTTTCGGGCTTTAACTCTTTGGCCAAGGCGAAGGCCATTTGGTCACCGTCTACGTTAAGGAGGGACTGCTCAGAGGGATCATAGGCAAGAGGGGCGACAACGACTACGTCGAAAATACTTAAAAGGGTCTTGAAGAACTCCGAGTCCACCTTAGTTATTTTCCCAGTATAGCCCCCCTCTATTATTCTTTTCTTTCCCCTCTCATCTATTATCATTATCCTCTTCTTCCTCTCCGCCAGTACCGACATGCCGTCCGCTCCAGTTATTGCAATGCTTTTCTTCGAAGTGGACAGCTTCTCAACGAAGTGCCTGCTTATAGCGCTCATCACCATTATGAAGACCTCGAGCTCCTCTTTCGTTGTGTACCTTGACCTTATACCCTCTGGAGATACGACGAATTTCGGCTCAATTCCTAGCTTCTTACTGGTCTCGGTTACCTGATCCCCTCCGCCGTGTACAAAAACTACTTTTTCGTTTACCGACTTAAGGCTCTCGACTAGGCCGTCGAAGTTACCCTTTATGACCCTTCCTCCAGCTTTTACTACTATCATTCTATGCAGGTCTTAACGGCGGGATTTTTAGACCTTCATCCTCTGGGAATCCCCTGGATATGTTGAACGCCTGGACGGCTTGGCCGCTCGCCCCCTTCATTAAGTTGTCTATGACCGAGAACATAGTGATCCTCTTAAGCCTCTTCTCTACGGCGAACCCGATGTCGGCGAAGTTACTCCCTATTATGAACTTACTGTCTGGATAAGGATGAATCCCTCCCCTAACTATCCTTATGAACTTCTTTCCCCTATAGAATTCTACTACCTTCTTCCAGTACTCAGTCTCGTCTATATCGATACTATACCAAGCGTGAACTGAGGCGTAGGCTCCCCTTATCGAGCTCACCGCATGAGGGATCATGCTGACCCTGACCTGTCTCTTAGCCAGCAACGAGAGTTCCTGCTCCGCTTCAGCCGCATGCCTATGACCTTCTGCCTCGTAAGCCCTTATCGCGTTCTCCCTTTCGGGATGGTGACTACCCTCCCTTGGCTTCATTCCGCCTTCACTGCTCCCGACCTTCACGTCGCTTATCAGGTT
>CAYRZA010000016.1:0-9746 GCA_964428675.1 uncultured Desulfurococcales archaeon
GTGCTGTTCAGGAGGAACACGAAATCTAACGAAAGGGTGATTTCCGACGAGTTCGGCGAATGGATCCTACTGAGTAACGGTTACGTCTCATGGACTATAAATATGCTTGAAAAAGCCTTTAAGAAAATAAAGCTCAAACCTATAAAAGTTTATTCGCTTTATTTCTCAGTGGAGAAGGGTTTCGGCCAAAAGGAGTTAGTGGAGCTCAAGGCTATGGTCGTTACTGATAGGGTTAGGCTGAAGGGTGACGTGTCTAAAGAGATAAGCAAGCACGCCAACGCTTCGGTTTCCACGATTAAGTTAGTATATGACGGCCCGGTGGCAATGTGGTTCATTGACCTGATTTCGTTACCTAACGGGAAGTCCAACGACCCGTACTACAATATGTTCTACCCCTACGGTACTGAGGGTTCGAAAATCCCCTACACTATACAAGACCTGGTCTCAGAAATAATCTCGAGCTCTAGAAACTGCAAAGTAATTAGCATTTGTAAGAAGGGTACGAACTTCGGCGTTGTGGCTAACTGCCCTTACGGTGACGTAAAGGAGTACGAGCTTACGGAGGCCGTAAAGTACTTCGCCGACGGGCTCGAAATAGAAAGGAATTATAGGACGTTCAGGCTAGTAGTTAAGGGGTTCAAGAAGACTAGAATTATTCCGCTGATCTGGGACGACTTGACAGACATCCCTGAGGGTTGTTAACAATTTTAATTCTCTATTTCAAATAGTATTACGGTGGCCCTATTTGATTAATTTGCTGGATATGACTATCCCTACTTTGGACGATTTTCAAGTCTCTGGAAAGAAAGTCCTCTTAAGGGTCGATATAAATTCCCCGGTTGATAGGAAGACCTCACGGCTCTTGGACTACTCTAGGATACAGGCCCATTCCGCCACTGTCAGGGAGTTGCTGGACAGGAAGAACGCCGTCGTTATAGTCTCGCATCAGGGCAGGCCGGGCGACGAGGACTTCATATCGCTTGAGGAACACGCGGCGGTGATGTCCAAGTACGTTGGCCAGGAGATAGAGTTCGTGGACGACGTAATAGGCCCCTATGCGAGAGAGAAGATCAAGGTCCTTAAGCCCGGTCAAGCCCTAATGCTACAGAACCTCAGGTTGGTCTCCGAGGAGACAGTAGAAGGGCCGCCAGAGGTTCAGAAGAACACGTTTCTCGTTAAGCACCTGGCCCCCCTCTTCGACTTCTACGTCAATGACGCGTTCGCCACTGCTCACAGGAGCCAGCCGTCGCTTGTGGGCTTTCCTCTAGTCCTTCCCTCAGCTGCTGGCAGGGTCATGGAGAGCGAGGTCAGGGCGTTGTCCAGGATCTTCAACAGCTCAGACAGGCCAAAGGTCTTCGTCTTGGGAGGTGGGAAGGTTAACGACACGCTTAAGATAATTGACCACCTGGTGAAGAGGAAGGTCGCGGACAAGATATTGACGGGCGGTCTAATATCGGAGCTCTTCGCAGTGGCCAGCGGTTACAACTTGGGCAAGGAAAACCTGAAGGTATTGGAGGACAAGGGAGTTCTGGCATTAGTGCCTAAGGCCAAGGAAGTCCTCAACACAGGTAAGGGGATTATCGAAATACCCGTTGACTTCAGGGTAGACGAAGGGGGATCCGTTAAGGATTATCCCATAAATGAAGTGAGGGGCGTGATAAAGGACATAGGACAGAACACCATGTATAAGTACGCTCAGGAGATCAAGGACGCCAAGGTCGTAACCCTTAGGGGGCCAATGGGCGTCATAGAGGACGAGAGGTTCAGGGAGGGGAGCCAAAGGGTACTGGAAGCGGCCTTGGAGAGCAACGCTTTCGTAATAGTCGGAGGAGGCCATATGATCAGCGTCTTGGGCGGGAAGAAGGTGGACAGGGATAGGGTCCACGTATCGACGGGTGGCGGCGCCCTATTGCTCTTCCTCGCAGGCGACAAGTTACCCGCGCTGGAGGCTTTAAGTATCTCAGCTAAGAGGTTCTTACAATGAAGGTTAAGGTAGCCGTAAACGGCTACGGGACGATCGGTAAAAGGGTGGCAGACGCAATAAGGCTCCAGCCCGACATGGAGCTCATCGGCGTGGCCAAGACCTCTCCGAATTACGAAGCCTTCGCAGCCGTAAGGAAGGGGATAAGGCTTTTCGTTCCCGACTCGGAGGTCGAGAGGTTCAAGGCTGCCGGAATTCCCGTAGCCGGCACAATAGACGAGATGCTGAGGCAGGCCGACGTGATCGTTGACGCCACTCCGAACGGCGTGGGTGCGGAGTACAAGCCCAAGTACCAGGAGCTCGGGAAGAAGGCCATATTCCAGGGCGGCGAAAAGGCCGAAGTGGCGGAAGTATCATTCTCAGCGCTCTGCAACTACGACGAGGCCTTAAACAAGAATTACGTCAGGGTGGTCTCCTGCAACACCACGGGAATGTTGAGAGTTCTGTGCACCCTTAACAAGAAGGTAGCTCAAATCGTTAAGGCAAGGGGAGTAGTCGTTAGGAGGGCCGCAGACCCCAAGGAGGTCAAGAGAGGGCCCATTAACTCCATAGTCTTGGACTCCACAAGCGTGCCTAGCCACCACGCAAAGGACGTTCAAACGGTCTTCAAGGGACTCGACATAATAACTATGGCCGTCGTAGCCCCCACGACTTTAATGCACGTACACACTATGAACATCACCTTCTCGTCCCCCATAAAGAAGGAAGAGGTAGTAAACGCCTTACTCGACACGCCTAGAATAGTGAGCGTCCAGTCGAAGAGGACTGGAGTAAGCTCAACTGCGGAGGCGATGGAGTTCGTCAGGGATATGGGGAGGTATAGGAACGACCTCCCTGAGGTTTTAGTGTTTGAAGACTCGATCTACGTAAACGGTAACGAACTGTTCCTGATATACGCTGTTCACCAGGAGTCGATAGTAGTTCCAGAAAACATTGACGCTATAAGGGCAGTTAAAGGCCTGGCGTCTGCGGAGGAGTCGATAAAAATAACTAACGCGACCCTCCAGATAATGAAGGGGAGGTTAATTGAATGAGAACGAACCTAAGTATAAGGTCAGTTTTTGGTTCCGCAAGGTCCTAGTCCCTTTCGATTCTTCAGGCCCGTCTAAGAAGGCCTTAGAGCTCGCTAAGGACTTCAACTACCGCTACGGGTCAGCAGTAGACGTCATTTACGTCTGTTCCACGTGCGAAGAGGCGGAAAAAATTAAGAAGGACGCGCTCTCGATTTTCCCCGAAGCGAACTTTATCGTTAGGAAGTACGACCCGACTGAAAGCAGTATAATATCTGAAATCCTCAAAGCCCTAGACGAGGGGGACTACGACGCCGTAATATTGGGGGCTAGGGGGAACTCTTTGGACGTAACCAGACCTTTAGGCTCGGTCACGGTAGGCGTCGTAATGAGCTTTTCCGGCACAGTAATAGTCGTTAGGTAAAAAATCAGATCAACATAGGTATTTTCAGTTCGCTTTCGGGCACTATGTCAAACGTGTACTTAACCTTGAGGAAGTTCTTCCTGAACTCTATAACTTTCTTCCTCACTTCCTCCGGGCTTTTACCGTCGATTAGAACCTCCCTCATGAACCTGGCTATCTCCCTCATTTCTCCCTCTTTCATTCCGTACCTAGTCATCTCCTGAACTCCTATCCTTAAGCCGCTCGGGTCGTTGACAGCGCTCGGCGGGTCGTAAGGCAGCAGGTTCTTGTTCACTATTATGTTCGCTTCCTCTAAGAGCTTCGCGCACTTCGCCCCGCCGCCAAAGTTCCTCACGTCTACGGCAACCTGGTGGCTTCTCGTATAGCCTAAGTGCTCTCCGACCACTTTAAACCCTTCCTCTGCCAAAGCTTCAGCCAAGGCCTTGGCGTTCTTCACTATTTGGCTAGCGTAGTCTTTACCGAAGTACTTCATCTCGATCGCCGTTACTGCGGTCGCGGGGATCCTGTGGAGGTGGTGATTACTGACCCACCAGGGGAATATCGTCTTCTGAACCCTCTTGAACAGTTCGTCGTTGTTTGAGAGCACTACGCCGCCCTGTGGCCCAGGGAACGTCTTATGCGTCGAGGCAGTGACGAAGTCCGCCCCCTCGTCAAGCGGGTTGTGCCACTGGCCTCCGACGATTAGGCCGTAAACGTGGGCGGCATCGTAAACGACTTTAGCGCCGACGGCGTGCGCGTGGGGCTCGAGCTCCTTAAGGGGATGGGGGAACAAGTATAGCGACCCGCCAAGCACTATGAACTTGGGCTTAACCTCTTCTATCATTTTTATCGCCTTATCTACGTCGACGTTCATCTTGTCCTCGTCGTAAGGCATCTCTATGTGCTGAATCCCCAAAGCCCCTAGAGTGCCGAACTTAGTGTGGCTCACGTGTGAACCGGCCTGGACAGGCGCTATTAAGGCCTTATCTCCAGGATCAGCAAGCACCCTGAAGACGGCAGCATTAGCTATAGTCCCAGCTATAGGCCTTATGTCGGCGTGCTTCGCTTTAGAGATCTCCGCTAAGGTTTTGTCCGTCATGTCCTCCAGCTCGTCAATGTACTTGGTACCCTGATAGTACCTCTTGTACGGCAAACCTTCGGCGTACCTCGACATGAAGTCGCTCATATAAACGCTCTCCGCCAACGGGCTCATTACGTTCTCTGAGGCTATCAAGTTCAGCGTCTCGGTTCTCCTCCACCTGTTCTGCTGCCTTGTAAGCTCAATCACTTTGAGCAACTCTTCCGGGGCATCCACGAGGGGGTCATTCGATAAAAACGCATTTAAACTTTTATACCACGACCAAGCCTCCTGTGAGCCCTTCCGAGCTCCTTATTTGCCAGAGCGGCGAGCAAGTTGAGCTCCCCGGCTAACACGGTCGCTGCTATTATTTCCGCTAACTTCTTCGCGTTAGTGCCGGGCGGGTTCCCTCCACCAGCTACGCCCATTATGGATAAGGCTTCCCTCTGCGTCGGCAACCTTGTCCCCCCGCCTACAGTTCCCACTTCGAGTGATGTCAGGGTGACGCTTATGTAAAGCCCCTCTTCCCTAACCTCAGTCCAAGTATAGCCCATCGAGCTCTCCACTACCTGAGCCATGTCCTGTCCCGTGGCTAAGAATATTGCCGCTATTATGTTGGCGAAGTGTGCGTTAAACTGGAATATCGTCCCAGCCCTAGCCCCGCCCAGCCAGTTCTTCCTCAAGTTGACCTCATGTATTAACTCCTTATCTGACTTCAACGTCTTCCTTATCACCTCATCCGGAATTAGAGCTTCCGCGACTACCGTCTTCCCCCTGCCGTGTAGCGAGTTTATTGAGGACTGCTTCTTGTCGCTGCACATGTTGCCGCTCACCGCTAAGCACCTGGCCTTCGGGAAGTTCCTCTCGATGAAGTCGCAAACGGCTTCGCTAGCTATGGTAGCCATGTTCATCCCCATGGCGTCTCCAGTCTCATATACCATTCTGAGCCAGACGTTGTTGCCCAGAACGAACGGCTCTACCCTCAATAGCTTGCCGTGAGAGGTCGTGCTCTCGGCAGTCCTCTTTATTTCCTCTATGTGAGAGTCGACCCACGAGAGGAACTCCGCAACCTCGTCTATGTTTTTCAGGGCGAATACAGGAGCCCTGGCCATCCCGTCGAAAAATATCTTAACCCTCGCCCCTCCGCTCTGCGTTATTGCCTTAGCTCCCCTGTTGACGCTCGCTATTAAAGCGCCCTCAGTCGTTGCCAAAGGGACGTAGAAGTCGCCCTTAGCGTAGTCCCCGTTAACCCTCAAAGGCCCGAGTACTCCCAGGGGCACTTGCACCGCTCCTATTACGTTCTCCGCGTTCCTGTTCTTCACCTCTTCGTAGTCTATAATAGTCGAACCTATGTTCGGCAACTTAGTCCCAGTTAATCTCTCTATCGCCAATCTCCTGGCGACTACTGCTGCATTACCCTCTAAGATTTCGTCTACCTTGTGGAGCTCGAGCTCGCCCTTAACGATCTTCTCTACTACGTCCTCAATCCGCAGGCCTGAACTTGATTCCATAGACTATCAAACCGTTGTACGAGTCGCTCCTATATCTCCTTAACGTGGCCTGAACCCTCATGCCCGGCTTAAGCTCGCTGGGGTCTCCGACTATGGGCGCCACGATTTCCAGGCCCTCATCCAGGAGCACAGTACCCACAACTATTGGGGAGACCCTCTCGTAGCCCTCCCTGTGCTGATAGCTTACAGTGAACGAGGTCAGAGTCCCCAACCCCTTGCTAACTACTTTCCTAACCGTCGCGGAACCGCACTTATTGCATACAGGCCTGTACGGGTAGACCTTGTTCCCGCACCTCTCGCAGACGCCGAACACTACGTTATATAGCTCGTCCTTCTCCCTCCAGACCTGCGGGGGAGCGATCTTCATACCCTCACCACCTCCACGCCGAACGAGACTGTCAACAAGTCGTCGGAACTGACCACCAGTCCCCTCTCCTTACTAGTCCTCTTGCCTTTGAACTTCTGCGTCAATTGCTGGTGCACTTCCGCTAGCTGATAAACGGCCGTCGCCGCGCCGGGGTAACCCCTCGCCTTCAGGCCGCCGCTGAAGTTGACCTCTAGCGAGTCCAGCTCAGTCAAGGACTTACCCCTGGTTCCCAGTCCCAAGTCTTCCAACTGGATCGCTGCAGTTACGCTGTACGAGTCGTGGATCTCCAAGTAATAATCCTTAATACTGTTGCCCAGCTTAGAGGCGAGCACCCTTGTCGCCTGAGAGCTGACGTCCACGGCCAGCTCGCCCGACGACCCGACGACGTTCCTTATTTCGGTGAGCTCGTCGCTGTACTTCCTAGCTAAGTCCTCAGACGTCAAGAGGACCACCGCGGCGCCGTCGCCTCTGGCCCCAGTGTCGTAGAGCCTTATCGGGTCTGAGATCACTTGGGAGTCCTTAACCGCCTCGGGCTTGACCTTGAACCTGAGCATCGCGGTCGGGTTCTCGGAAGCCCATTCGTGCATCTTCACGGGCCAATTCACGAAGTAGTCGTAATCTACCTTGTACACTTCCATGTACCTCTTCATCATCAGGGCCGCGTAGTTAGCTGGCGTTATCCCGGCCATGTAATCCCTGAAGTTAAGGTTCCTAGCTAGGAAGTCCTGCACGTACTTCCCCGGCTGGTCGGAGAGCTTCTCGAGGCCGAAGAGCATGACGGTTTTCGCCATCCCGGACTTGATTAAGCTGAAGGCCGTCATTATCGCAGACCCTCCTCCTTCTCCGCTCTCCACCCTGAACGCAGCGGCCCCGTTCTGGCCCAGGAAGTTCGCCACCTTTCTCGCAGAGTTCACCGAGCTGTCGCTGAGCTCCGAGAACCCAGAGGATACAATTACTGCGTCCGCCTTCGGGACTTCCTTTACGTCCCTGAGGAGGGCGCTGTAAGCTTCGAAAGCCAAGTCTTCAAGTGATAGGTCATAGTACCTGTCCACCGGAACTAACCCGGAGCCCGCAATGAGAACCCTCATCACTCGTACACCTTCAGCCTGTTGGCGTTCTTGCTATAAATCCCGTAGTTAACGACCTTCTTTCTCGTCAAGTAGTACTCAGTTGTAGGGGCTAGCTTCTTCTTCTCCTCAATTAACTCCGTAACCCTTATCGCATAGGCGTCGCTCCCAGCGCCGCTTCCGAAAGGCGCGACGAGGATCAACTGGCCCGGCTTCGCGACGTCCAAGACCTTGGCAAGGCCCATGAGGGCGGAGGCGTTGTACGGATTTCCTATATATGGAACAACCAGTCCCGGCCTCACCTTTTCCTCCGGGATCCCCAGCTTCTTGGCCATCTGAAGCGGGAACTTACCGTTGGGCTGATGGAAAACGACGTAGTCGAAGTCTGAGACCTTATAGCCCTTCTCCAGTAAACCCCTCACCGCGTTCTCTATGTGGTAGAAGTACGCCGGCTCCCCGGTGAACCCCTCGCCGTGGAGCGGGTAGGGCATGCCGTCCCTCCTCCAGAAGTCGGGGGTGTCAGAGGTGAAGGACGACATTTCCTCTATTACTGCAGCGGATTCGCTGCTCGGCCCGACGACGAAGGCAGCAGCTCCTGCACCTGAGGAGAGCTCAAGGATGTCGCCGGGGTTTGACTGAGCTATGTCGGCCCCGACCACCAATGCATAGCTTATTTGCCCGCTCATCACCATCGAGGTTGCCAACCTCAGTCCGGCTGAGGCTGCCCTACACGCGAACTCCAGGTCTGCCGAAAGGGACTTATTAGTCACTCCCAACGCGTCGATTAAGAGGGAAGAGGTGGGCTTAACAGCGTAGACCTTCGACTCCGAGCCGAAGAGCACCAGCTGTATTTTATTAGGACTAATGTTAGCCCTCTTCAACGCGTTAACTGAAGCCTCCCACGCCAAAGTCGTGCTGTCCTCGTCGGGTTCGGGAACTGCCTTCTCTTCAAGCCCGAGGGCCTTGACGACCTTCTGGTCGAAGCCCCAGACGCCCGCTATTTCCGAAACCTTAATCCTAAGGTAAGGGGCGTAAGCCCCCCATCCCAAGATGCCTGCTTTTTCCACTCCATTCATAACTCTCATGCCAGCTAAAAAGCTATCTACATTTGCCTATTAGGGGTATAGACAAATGTCTATTGAGAGAGAACCGCACAACGGAAAACGTTAAACCTTAATGTAAAAAACTCTCCCTTGGTGATGAGGAGTCCGAACGCGATCGGTGACGACTCCCAGCTCACTCTGAGCTCCTATCCGCGTAGAACATCTGGTACCGTTTAGGCTTGAGCTGCGATACTATGTACTCGAAGGCCTTCATCGGGTCGCTCTGCTCGCCGCAGGTGTAAACGTCTACGGTAGCGTAATCGTACTCCAGCCAAGTGTGCACCGCTATGTGGCTCTCCTCGACGAGGGCTATCACTGAAACCCCTCCCTTCTTCCCTCCGAAGCTCCAGGACTTCATCTCGACGAGCTTCATGTTCGCTATATCAACGGCCTTACGCACCACTTCATACAGGAACTTCTCGTCCCCCGCGACCTCTTTCGGAATCCCGTATAGGTTTCCAAAAACGTGTTTTCCAACTATCTTATCTTCGTTCAGGGTTTTTTGGACGAGGAGCGACTGCCCCATCTCCGCTCTTGCTACCCTCGGTCACATGCTCTGAAGGTTGAGCTATTTAAAGATAACTATGCCGATTAGACTTCTCATTCTGGGCTTGTGTAGGATAAGGAATATCCATTCAAATTGTTCATATATCGTTATAAGTACGAAAGATTCTGTTAAATGTTATAAATTCAAGGAATTAAAAAGGCCAACCTTTCAGTAGAGGTCTTCCTCAGCGTACATTTCCTCCTCCAGTTCCTCTTTGACGTTACTCTTCAGTTCTTCCAAGCGGTTGAGCACGTCTTTCAGGGTCTTGAGGTCTGTCGGTATGTACTTTATACGCCCTAAAGACATCATGTAGGACCCGGGGCACAGGAAGCCCTTGCTGACTATTATAGCGTCGGGCTCGAGGCTCAGAATTGTGTCCATAGTCATTTCCTTGCTCCCGACCCCAGGGTTCTCGTACTGTTCGACTTCCATTTTCTCGTCGTCTATTATGCCGATTATTTCGGCCTCGTCCAAGGGCCTTAAATCGTACTCCTTATCGTAGGTAACGGCTATTCTCATCTCATTAGCAAACTAAACGTAGCCTTAAATGGCAATTTTATGAAAATTCAAGCACAACTAATTTATAAAACATTTATTTCGAAGAGTTGATAAAAATGTTCAGCCTCACTTAATTGGAATCCCGTACTTGTTGAGGAAGATCACGTCCTCAGGCCTCTTC
>CAYRZA010000017.1:0-4421 GCA_964428675.1 uncultured Desulfurococcales archaeon
ATCACGACGTTGTAACCCGAAGAGATAGGCCCATAAGCTAGCTTCTGGACTTCGTTTAGGTCCTTCCAACCCTTCTGCTTTATTAAAGACTGAAGCCGTTCGCTGAGCTTAATAGACATCATTTATCCCCAGGGTCAGACTGCCCCAATATTGCACGCTTAGTTTTAAAGTATTGCTCTCAGAGGTTTGGAGGTGAAACAGAAACACACATGCGTTGTGTGCGGAAGAAGTTTCTACGAAGGTCAAGGAATTATCTACAGCATTAAGGGCACCAGGCTCTACTTTCACAGTAAAGCGTGTGCATATAGGTTCTTCAAGGACTTGATAGAGCTTAGCGACCCGGACTGCCTGAACCTCAAGGACGTGCTGAAGAAGTACGAAGAGTTAGCAGAACAGAGGGAGAAGAAGGCGAAGAAAACGATCTGAGGTCAGTAGGTCAGAGTCATCACTCCTCAGAGTCCGCCACACTCCTCATCCCTAGGTGACAATTTAAGTTTCAAGTAAAATAGGATATCGACATGTCTCAAGTACCGCTCAAGAGGATAGGGCAATACGAGTGGAGGATAGAGAAGGGAGCCCAGCCCTGCATGAGGGTTCCCGCTACTATATTCGCTGACGACGTGCTCATCGAGAAGATGAAGCAGGACATGACTTTGAAGCAAGCGATGAACATCGCTTGCCTGCCCGGGGTTCAGGAGTCGGTTTACGTCCTTCCAGACGGACATCAGGGTTATGGGTTTCCGATAGGGGGAATAGCTGCGACTGCAATAGACGAGGGCGGAGTCGTCTCCCCAGGAGGGATAGGCTACGACATAAACTGCGGCGTCAGGCTGATGAGGACTAACCTCGACTTCAAGGACGTAAAGGACAAGCTGAAGGATTTGGTAGAGGAAATGTATAGGAACGTACCCAGCGGGGTTGGGAGCGAGGGTAAGGTGAGGCTGAGCTTTAGGGAGCTGGACGAAGTCCTCTCGGAGGGGGTCAAGTGGGCCGTGGAGCACGGCTACGGCTGGGACAGAGATATGGAGCACATAGAGCAACACGGGAGCTGGGACCTGGCCGACCCGTCCAAGGTAAGCAACATAGCTAAACAGAGGGGCGCTTCGCAACTGGGCACTTTGGGCGCAGGGAACCACTTCCTCGAAGTGCAGGTAGTTGACAAGATATACGACCCAGAGGTGGCCAAGGCCTTGGGGATAACTCATGAAGGGCAAGTCACGGTTATGGTTCACACCGGTTCGAGAGGCTTAGGACACCAAGTAGCGAGCGACTACTTACAAATCATGGAGAGGGCGATGAAGAAGTACAACATAGTCCTGCCCGACAGGGAGCTGGCAGCAGTTCCGTTCGATACGAGAGAAGCGCAGGACTACATAAGGGCAATGGCGGCTGGTGCCAACTTTGCTTGGACTAACAGGCAAATGATATCTCACTGGGTCAGGGAGAGCTTCGGCAAGGTCTTCAAGGTCGACCCGGAGAAGCTCGACTTGAACATCGTCTACGACGTCGCTCATAACATTGCCAAAATAGAAGAATATGTAATAGAGGGAGAGAGGAAGAAGGTCTTAGTCCACAGGAAGGGTGCCACTAGGGCGTTCCCGCCAGGGAGCCCCGAAATTCCGGCCGACCATCGTAATATAGGTCAAGTAGTTCTAATCCCGGGAAGCATGGGCACAGCAAGTTACGTAATGGTTGGAATTCCTGAGGGCAGGAGAACCTGGTACACTGCCCCGCACGGCGCGGGCAGGTGGATGTCGAGGGCGGCAGCCACCAGGACTTATCCGGTGGACAGCGTTGTGGACAGTTTGGCGCAGAAGGGCATAGTGGTGAGGGCTGCGACCAGGAGGGTAATAGCGGAGGAAGCTCCGGGCGCTTACAAGGACGTAGACAGGGTCGCTAGGGTTGCGCATGAAGTTAAAATAGCCAAGCTGGTAGCAAGGCTGAGGCCTATAGGTGTGACTAAGGGATGAGGAGGGAGGACCTGCTCAAAGAGGCCGTTGATGATATAACCCTCGAGGACTTGAAGGGTTTCGGCAAATTAATAGAAGTCTACGAGAGGGTCTACGGCTTCACCGCGGAGGCCCTCGTTAAGGCGGCCAAAATACTTAAGGAGGCAATTACTGAGGCCGACTTGAGGTTCCTCTCCTTTACTGCTAACTTGGTCTCCACTGGTTTACGCGGCCTCTTCGCTGACCTAATAAAAAAAGGCTACTTCAACATAGTAGTCACTACTGGGGGTACAATAGATCACGACATAGCCAGGGCTTACGGGGGCAAGTACTACAAGGGCACCTTCTTCGCCGACGACTCAATGCTGAAAGAGCTTGAGATCCACAGGCTGGGCAATGTTTTCATTCCGTTCGAGGACTACGGTCAGAAAGTGGAGAAGGCGGTAAGGGAGGTCCTGCCGGAAATAACCAAAGAGAGAAAGGAGTGGCCCGTTTACGAGCTTTTGTGGGAGTTCGGGAAGAGGATTAACGACCCTCATTCAATCCTCAGGGCAGCCTATGAGAGGCAAGTCCCCATAATAGTCCCTGGGGTCATCGACGGCTCCTTCGGGACAAACCTGTTCATTTACTCGCAGTTCACGGGACTCAAGCTGAACCTCTTCGAGGACATGAGGCTAATTAAGGACAAGGTCTTCGAGGCCAAGAAGACAGCTGCATTGATAATTGGGGGAGGGATAAGCAAGCACCACACCATATGGTGGAACCAGTTCAGGGACGGTCTGGACTACACGGTCTACGTTACCACAGCTCAAGAATATGACGGGAGCCTGAGCGGTGCCCAGCCAAGGGAGGCCATTAGCTGGAGCAAGTTGAAGCCCAACGCTAAGCACGTTGTGATCTATGGCGACGCCACTGTGGTCGTGCCTTTACTCGCTTCATACTTATTAGACAATTACAAAGAATAATAGTTGCCTGAATGTCGACACCTGAAAAGTTCGCCACTATTTCACCGGCCGAGTTCTTTAAGCGTAACCCCGAGCTCGCCGGTTTCTCCAACCCGAGTAGGGCACTCTATCAGACTGTCAGGGAACTGGTGGAGAACTCCTTGGACGCGACTGATGTTCACGGCATCCTGCCCACAATCAAAATAAACATCTCGCTAGTCGATCAAGAGAAACAGATCTACAGGGTCAACATCGAGGACAACGGCATTGGCATTCCCCCTCACGTGGTCCCCAACGCCTTCGCCAGGGTGCTTTACAGCTCTAAGTACGTGCTGAGGCAGACCAGGGGGATGTACGGGCTGGGAGTGAAGGCTGCAGTGCTCTACAGCCAGATGTACCAAGAGAGGCCAGTGGAAGTAGTAACTTCCCCAAGGGGGTCGAAGAGGCTCTACACGTTCAAGCTGAAGATAGACATCGTTAAGAACGAGCCGATAGTCCTCGAGAGGAGGTCCATAGAGAACCAGAACGGATGGCACGGAACTTCAGTAACTATTTATATCTTGGGAGACTGGCCAAAGGCCAAGCCCAGGATTTTGGATTACCTGAAGAGGACTTACATAATAACTCCTTACGCGGAAATAGTGTTCAGGGACCCGGAGGGTAACGTCTACTACTACGAGAGGTTAACTAATAAGATCCCGAAACCGCCTAAGGAAGTTAAACCCCATCCATACGGAGTCGACATAGAACAAATAAAGTATATGATACATATGAAGGACGGTAAGAACGTAAAGCTGAAGGACTTCCTAACTGAGGAGTTCCAGAGCGTTGGCGAAGTCACCGCGGAAGAAATTCTGAACAACGCTGGCCTCAAGGGGAGCCTATCGATACACGAGCTTACGGACGAGCAGATAGCGAAGTTAGTAGACGCAATGAAGAAGGTCCCCAAACTCAAGCCCCCCTCACCCGACGCCCTTTCGGTAATAGGAGAGGACTTGATAAAGCTGGGCTTAGCTAAGATCTTCAACCCAGAGTTCGTCGCTGCCGTAACCAGGAAGCCGAAGGCGTATCAAGGTCATCCCTTCATAGTTGAGGCGGGTATAGCTTTCGGAGGAGCTATCCCAGCGCAGAACGAGCCCATAGTGTTGAGGTACGCAAATAAGATACCCTTAATCTACGACGAGGGCTCCGATGTGATATATAAAGTGGCCACCAAGGAAATAGACTGGAAGAGGTACGGCATAGAGGGGGATCAGTTCCAGCTCGTAGTTATGGTTCACTTGTGTAGCACTAAAGTCCCGTACAAGAGCGCAGGGAAGGAGAGCATAGCGGAAGTAGAGGAAATTGAAAGAGAAATAAAGAACGCAATAATGGAAGTCGCACGGAAGATGCAAAGGTACATAATTCAGAAGAAAAAGGAAGAAGAGGCGAGGATGAAGCTGATAACTTACCTCAAGTACGCCCCGGAGGTGAGCAAGAGCCTGGCGGTCTTCTTGACCGGGAAGAGGGACGTAACGACGAAGGAGTA
>CAYRZA010000017.1:4521-9632 GCA_964428675.1 uncultured Desulfurococcales archaeon
CTGTCGAACACGATTTACGACAAGGAGAGGAAGCTTTTGCTATTGGGCGAAGAGAAGCTCAAGAGGAACTTCCTGGACTTGAACGAGGCTAAGAGGTTCATGCAGACCGTTTTGATGGCCAGCATAATTTATGAGGCCCTGATAAATGACGAGTACCCCACAATACGTGACCTATACTACAGGGGCAAACACACGATAGTCCTTAAGGACCCTAACGGGAAAACATTAGAGGAGAACACGTGGGACGAGCAGGACGAGTCTGACAGCGTGATAGTGGACATAGAAGTTTACACTAACCTGCTCAGGGAGCAGATGCTCATACTGAGCAAGGAAAAGGGAAAGGTAGTCGGCGACATGAGGATAAGGAGCGGGAACGACGTGATAGACTTGAGCAAAATGGGTCACGGTGCTTACGCCATCGAACCCACCCCGGACTTCATAGAGTTCTTGGACGTCAACGCGGAATACGTCCTAGTCGTGGAGAAGGACGCAGTGTTTCAGCAGTTACACAGGATAGGCTTCTGGAAGCAGTACAAGGCCATTTTAGTAACTAGTGCGGGACAGCCCGACAGGGCGACTAGGAGGTTCGTGAGGAGGCTGAACGAGGAGCTGAAGCTTCCGGTCTACATTTTAACCGATGCCGACCCATACGGGTGGTACATCTACAGCGTCTTCAGGATAGGCTCAATTCAGCTCTCCCATGAGAGCGAGAGGCTTGCCACTCCTGAGGCCAGGTTCCTAGGGGTCTCCATGAGCGACATATTCGGCGATAAGAACAAGAAACCGTACTTAACAGAGCAGGAGAGGAGGAACTTCATAATTAAGGCCAAAGACTTCGATATAAAGAGGGCCGAGGAACTGAAGAACTACGAGTGGTTTAAGACGAAGGCCTGGGAGAGAGAAATTGCAATGTTCCTAGATAAGAAGTCGAAGCTAGAAATAGAGGCGATGGCAAGCAAAGGTTTGAAGTTCTTGGCATTCAATTACATCCCCGAAAAGATACAGACAGGAGACTACATAGCCTGAGGTCGGCCGAGACAGGTCATTTCACCGATCAAACTCTGGAGCCTCTTCATCCCTCATCGAGGTATCCCAAAATGTCGTTAAAAGTGTTCCTCTTACAGACGTTGCAGTAATAGTAAATCGCGGGCTGTTTCGATATATCAAAGCTTATTTTTATTATTCTCTCAGTCCCGCAGACCCTGCACTTTATTTTCCAAGGCATATAAGCTCAAGTTCTCCCAGTGGAATTAAATCTCGCTATGAAGAGGAAGTCCACCTGAGCCGTGATGAGGGGCCAAAGCTCGGAGCATTAACGTTATTTTTAATTTAGGAGATTTACGAAATGACCTGAAATGGGCATTCAATATACTACGGTCGGCGATCTGAAGGTAGGCAGTTACGTAGTTATTGACGGCGAGCCCTGCAGGGTCGTTGAGATAACTAAGGCTAAAACTGGGAAGCACGGGAGCGCTAAGGCCAACGTCGTCGCAATAGGCCTGTTCACCGGTGCTAAGAAGACCCTGATGGCCCCCGTGGACCAGCAGGTTGAGGTCCCAATAATAGAGAAGAAGGTCGGTCAGGTCCTCAAGGTAATGGAAGACAAGCTTCAGGTGATGGATTTAAACACTTACGAGACCTTCGAGATGGAGATACCGAAGGAGCCTGAGATAGCGAGCAAGCTCGCCGACGGCGTCGAGATCGAGTACTGGGAGATAATGGGGAGGAAAAAGATAATGAGGGTAAAGGAGAGTGCTTGATAGCTTAAGGGACGCAGTAAGGAAGTTCCTGACCGGGTCTTCAGATTACGAAAAAGCAGTGAACGATTTTCTTAAAGAGCTCCAAATCGCTCTTATTAAGGCTGACGTAAACGTCAAGGTCACTTACCAGCTCACAGAGAGGATAAAGAAGAGGCTGAAGGAGGAGAAGCCCCCGGCTTATGCCGACAGGAGGGACTGGTTCATAAAGATAGTCTACGAGGAGCTCGTTTCCCTTTTCGGCGGGGAGAAAAAACCGGACGTAATGCCGAAGAAGTTGCCTTACGTAATAATGTTAGTAGGAGTCCAGGGCTCAGGGAAGACGACGACTGCTGGAAAACTGGCTTACTTCTACAAGAGGAAGGGCTACAAGGTCGCTTTGGTAGGGGCAGACGTGTATAGGCCAGCGGCGCTTGACCAATTAATGCAGTTGGGGGCGCAGATAAACGTGCCTGTATACGGCGAGAGGGACAGCAAGGACGCAGTGGGGATAGCCAAGAGGGGGGTCGAGAAGTTCATCAAGGAGGGCTATCAGGTAATTATTGTCGACACGGCGGGCAGGCACGGCTACGGACAGGAACAGGCCTTAATGGACGAGATGAGGGCAATAAGCGAGGCGATAAAGCCTGACGAAGTGATTTTGGTAATAGACGCGTCTATAGGGCAGAAGGCCTACGATTTGGCTTCTAAATTCCATGAGGCCTCCCCAATAGGTTCTATAATCGTTACTAAGCTCGACGGGACCGCGAAGGGAGGAGGCGCTTTAACTGCAGTGGCGGTCACTAAGGCCCCTATAAAGTTCATAGGGACAGGAGAGAAGATAGACGAGCTCGAGGTCTTCGAGCCTCCCAGGTTCGTTGCCAGGATCCTCGGAATGGGCGACATTCAGGGAATTCTGGAGAGGCTTAAGGGAGTCGAGGAGTTCGAGGAAGTGCAAAGGGAAATGGAGGACGTACTTGAGGGCAGGGGCAAGCTGACTTATAGGATAATGTACAAGCAGCTCAAGTCCCTCAAGAAGGGAGGGTTGAACAAGCTCCTCGAAATGCTCCCAGGCTTCGGCACGCTCTTCACGGTTAAGGAGGAGCACTTGAAGCTCGGGGAGAAGCAAATCGACAAGTTCCTGGCAATCATGGAGTCCATGACGTACAAGGAGCTTGACGAACCTTCGCTGGTCACTAACAGGTCCAGAATGAAAAGGCTCGCCGAGGGGGCGGGAGTAACAATAGACGACGTGAAGGCCCTAATACAGCAGTTCAACATGACTAACAACTTGTTAAAGCTGGCGAAGAAGAGGAAGAGGTTGTTGAAGGGCCTTGACAGGCTCGTCGGGGACCTCAAGGCAGGTAATAGATAAGGCAATTGAGATCCTTTCCAATTACCCCCTATGCGACAGCTGCCTGGGCAGGGCGTTCTCCGGCTTAGCCACTGGGCTTTCAGACAGGGAGAGGGGTTACGCGATAAAAGTAGCGGTGATGATGGAGCTGGACAGGAGGGTTAAGGAGCAGGAAATTCAGGACCTCAGCCAAGTGAGAGCGGTTTTAGAGAACATGGTAACGCACTCGGAGAGGATGTACGAAGCTTACTTCAGCGAGACGCCGAAACGGAAGGTATGCTACGTATGCCAGGGCAAGATAGACGAGATTATAGATAAGGTGGTCAGCGAGGTGGCCAAAGCCCTTAAGGGGAAGGAGAAGGCAAGGTTCGTGATTGGCCTGAGGGTGCCAAAGGACTTAGAGGCTAGGGAGAGAGAGCTTGTCGACAGGTTCGGCTTGACCTATTACGAGCCCTTGAAGGACGAGGTCAAGAGGGAGGCCGGAAAGAGGCTCGCTCAAATGGGCTTCAACCCGGACGTCGATAGGCCTGAGCTAGAAGTGATTTACGACCTGGAGTCAGGGAAGCTGGAGGTCAACGAGGTCAGGAGGAGGCACGCGTTAGCTTACATAAGGCTCTCGAGGAACGTCCCCATATCCTCCTGGTACGCCAGGAACGAAAGGAAGTCATTGGAGGAGAAGCTCGGCGAGGTTCAGTCCCCCTACTCCGAGCCCTCCCACATAAGGGTGCTCGACGAATACCTTTTGATAACCAGGAACCCAGAGGAGGGCGAGTTCTACGGTTACCTGCTCAAGGACTTGGGCGAGCTGGTGGGGAAGGAACTGAAGGTTGCCTTCACAGTTAAGCCCTCCTTTAGGGAGTACAGGGTGCTCCACGAGTGCGGCAGGACTTCGACGGAGAGGGTAGTTTACGGCAGGATCTGCGAAACTGTAGTGAAGGCGAAGGACTGGGAGGAGGCCAAGTCCCTGCTCGGCCTCAGCGAGGAAGAAATTATAGCCGTGGACTTGATAAAGGCCTACGGGAACTCGTCCAAGCTCGTCGACCTCCTGGTGTCGAGGCTTGCGCGTTGACGTCTCCGGTAAGAGAGTATTGGTCACCGCATCCAGTGAAGGAATAGGCAAAGGCGTGGCCAGGAGGTTCCTGGCGGAAGGAGCCAGCGTAATAATAACCTCCAGGGACGAGGGGAAGCTCAGGAGGGCCTACGAGGAGCTCAGGTCGGTAAGCCCTCAAGTGTACTACAGGGCCTCGGACCTCACGAACCCCAAGAGCCTGGAGGAGCTTTACAGGTTCGCCGTGGAGACCCTCGGCGGAATAGACGTGCTCATAGTGAACTCAGGCAACCCGCCCAACGAGCCCTCTTACTTCTCCCAGGTCACTTTAGAGGATTGGGACTACGCGATCTCTCTCTACCTGAAGCCGGCGATTTACCTAACTAAGCTAGTCCTTGACGACATGGTGAAGAGGAGGTGGGGGAGAATAATTTACCTCTCTTCCTGGACAGTAAAGGAGCCCCAGCCCCACTTCGTGTTGGCCGACGTGAGCAGGGCCTCCCTTTCTCAGCTGGCGAAGATCTTGGCAAAGGAATACAGCAAGTATAACATTACGTTCAACGTGGTGAGGATGGGGAGCTTCAGGACCCCTGGGGCCATGAGGGGCTTAGAGAGGTTAGCTAAGGAAATGGGTAAAAGCGTGGACGAAATTATAAGAGACGAAGTGATCGAAAGGTCCGCCGTCAAGAGGTTCGGCGATATAGAGGAGGACCTGGGCTCGTTTCTCGTCTTCTTGGCTTCGGACAGAGCGTCCTACATAACTGGAGCTACGATAGACTTAGACGGAGGTACTAGCGACTGTGTCTAAAATTTATATAAATAACCATGAAAGAGATCATGATATGTCGAAGAGGCCAGTCAAAGTGAAAACCCCAACTGGGAAAGAGATGGAGCTTGTCCCCGAGAAGGCCTGGGAGCTCTCCCCGAAGGGGAGGAAAGGGGTTAAGATAGGCCTGTTTAAGGACCCGGAGAC
>CAYRZA010000018.1:0-9297 GCA_964428675.1 uncultured Desulfurococcales archaeon
TTAGGCCCAAGATGTCGTCGACTATCTGAAAGGCCATTCCCAAGTTCTTCCCGTACTCCTGCAAAGAGCTTACCTCCTCTTCGGTTCCTCCTGCAATGATACCGCCCAGCCCTGCAGAGACCATGAAGAGGGCCGCGGTCTTCCTATATATCATGTCCAGATATTCGTCCTCCCTCACGTCGTCTCTCCCCTCGAACTCCATGTCCATCGCTTGACCCTCACTTATCGTTAGTATTCCCTTCGTGAAGAGGTCGAAAGCGGCGTAGATCCTCTCGGGAGCTAATCCCTTGACGGCGTCGTTAAGGGCCTTGAAGGCAAGGGCGTGGAGGAAGTCCCCAGCCAGTATGGCCATGGGGACGCCGTACTTTACGTGAACTGTAGGGAGGCCCCTCCTCATCGTGTCGTTGTCCATAATGTCGTCATGTATTAGGGTGAAGTTGTGTAGGATCTCTACGGCGGCTCCTGCCTTCAGGGCCCTCTGCCTTTCTCCGCCCAAGAGGTCAGAAGAGGCAACAAGTATCAGAGGCCTCAGCCTCTTCCCGCCCCCGGTGAAGAGGTGATAAGAAGCTTCACATAACTTATTAACAACACAAGTAATATAATCTCTAATTGTTTTGTTAACTTGATCTATAATGTCGTTTATATAAGATTCGTTCATGACTGAGCCCTCTTAGCTAAGTAAGTTGATAAATCTATTCCCCTCTGACTAATCCAGTTCAGGAGATCGTTCTGTATGACTATCGATATTTTTCTTAGCTCTCTTAACGTCCTAGCGCCCGTGAGGAACATGACTGCCTTTAACTCGAAGATGAAGTTCCTGAGGAACTCCTCGCCCTTAGACGCGCTGACAGCCTTCAGGAAAGGTAGGGCCATCCCTACCATGTCCGCTCCCAAGGCGATCGCCTTAGCTCCATCAAAGCCGTTCCTTATCCCCCCACTACCTATGATGAACGCTTCTGGCACCTCATATCTAACCTCAATTATTGACGCCGCCGTCGGTATTCCCCAGTCCGCGAAGAGCTTGGCACTTTCGGCCTTCCAAAGTCCCCTCCTCGATGCCCTGTACATCTCGACCGCAACCCAGCTGGTCCCACCGGCGCCCTGGACGTCGAAGTTCTTGAGTCCCCTGTCAGCTGCCTTACGAGCGAACTCCCTCGAAAGACCGCAACCCGTCTCCTTGAGGATCAAGGGGACTCCCAAGTCCTTCGATATGTCCCTCAGCGAGTCAATTATGCCCTCAGGGTATTCCGGCTCTCCCTCCGGCTGAAAGACCTCCTGGGCCGGGTTGAAGTGAACGGCAATCGCGTCTGCCTCTATCATTTGGACCGCTTCTGAGACCTCTTTTAGCCCATAGCCCCTGGCTATTTGAGGGGCCCCTATGTTACCAATAATTGGGATGTCCTTCGCGACTTTCCTGACGACGCTGTACGACTCCCTCACCTTCGGGTTCTCTATGCCCGCCCTCTGACTACCGACGCCCATAGCTATGCCGAACTTCTCAGCGAGTAAAGCAAGCTTCTCATTTATCGCCCTCAGCTCCTGGGCCCCTCCTGTCATGCCAGAAATTACCACCGGCGCCTCCACCCTCTTCTTGAAGAAATTAGTCGATATGTCGACGTCCGAGAACCTGAAGCCCGGCAGGGCCTGATGGACGAGCTTGACGTGCTCGAAGTAAGTGCTGGAGAACCCCTCAACCCTTTCGTAAAGCGTTATCTCTAAGTGCTCCAGCTTCCTGCTCGAGGTCGACAATCTCGATCGTAGCGACTTTGTCGAAGTCCCATATTAATTTCCAGTCCTCCCTAGGAGGTGACTTCACGCCGTAAACCATTTGCCAAATCGAGTCGTCCACTTTCAACAGCCTGAAGTCCATAGTCTCATATAGCTCTATTGGCAAGTAGCCGGCCAAGTGCACAACTGAGTCGTCGACATATAATATGCCCTCCGGCAAGTAGTGTTCCGCTATCAGCCTAGCCTTAAGCTTCGGGAACTCGACCTCCACTTCCCTCTCTCCTTTCCTGAAGAGTATTGGTGAGCCCTTTAGGGCTGCCCTCCTCAGGGCTTCCGTTTGCTGGGAGGGGAACAGTACCTCGTCGAACTCCCTTAGTAGGTCTACTACGTCCCTTTCGTTCAGGGGCAAGTCGCAGTTCTCTACGGCTTTCTCTACGTAGAGCTTCGAGGCCAGCACATAGGCCGAGACCTCGGGCATTGGGGGGAGAAAAACCTTGTCGTCACCGCAGTCGAAACCTGTGGCCTCTTCGAACAGCTTCCTCAACCCGAAAGAATATTCCTTTACCTCACCTATGAAGTCCAGGAAGACGACCAGGTGAGGGTTCCTAACTTCTTGAATGGGGACCCCTACAAGTATGACAGGTGCTTCAATCACCGAACCTCACTGCAAGGTAACCGACCACGGAGTCCTTTGGACCGGAAGTGTCACCCGAGTTCGCGTGCTTCAGTACGTAAGGCTTCTTGTTGAACTTTTTGGCCAGCATCAATACGCCCATTATGGGCCCGTAGCCACACGCAGTCACGTCATACTCGTTTACCACCTTGTATAGGCCTTCGTAATCCAGCTCTTCTATCTCCCTAATGGCCAGCTCGTCCTTCGCGTTGTTCTGCTCGTAGGGCTCGTAGTGGTTCAAGTCGCTGCTGGCGAGGACTACGACGTCGAGACCCTCGTGCTCCCTCATTACCTTCTCTATTGCGTCAGCTATCATGCGCATTATCTCGATCTCCTGCATTAGTATTACTATGGGAACTATCTTGAACTTGTCCCCAAAGAAGTATTGAAGGAACGGTATTTGGACCTCAACGGAGTGCTCGTACATGTGGGCCATTTCGTCCGCGTCAAGAACCTTGGACTCCTTGATCAACTCCTTAGCCATCTCCGAATCGACCTCAACCGCGCCGAGTGGGGTCTCCCAGTAACCCTCTGGCCAGACTGAAGCCATCCTGCCCAATCCCGTGTGGTTTGGGCCCATGATTATTACTAGGTCGGGCACCCCCTCGCTGGCCAAAAAGTAATAAGAATGGGCTGCTACCGGTCCGCTATAGATATAACCCGCGTGTGGGACTATGAAGAACGGATTAGTTCTCTTACCCTTCTTTACAGATGGGACTTCAGGTAGCTTTCCGGGACCTATTGGGTGCTTAAAGGCCCACTCTATTTGTTGTCTCAACCTCTTGGGATCTGCCTCGTAAAAAGATCCTGCAACTGCAGGGAATCGTCTCAAGCCGTCACCTTCGCTTCGAACTGGTCTACGGTTAACGGTATGTTACCGTCGGGCGGGATTTCCTTCCTTTCCCTGAGCACCTGCCTGGCTAATATCCAGTAGAGCAGGGCCAGCGATTTCCTGCCCTTGTTGTTCGCGGGAATTACCAGATCTATGTAGTCAAGCTTTGCATCAGTGTCAGCAAAGGCTACTATTGGTATGCCCATCTTAGCGGCCTCAGATATAGCCTGTGTGTCCGTCCTCGGGTCAGAGACCAAAAGCACGTCAGGCTCCAAGTGACCTGGCAGATAGGGGTTAGTCAACGTCCCTGGAGGGAACCTGCCGACGACGGCCTTGCTTCTCGTGACCTCAGCGAACTTAAGCACCGGAGTGAACGCGTAGGGCCTCGCCGCAACTGCCAATACCCTTTCGGGATCATAGCGGGCTAAGAACTTAGCGGCTATCCTTAACCTCTCATCGATCTTCCTGACGTCTAGGACGTAAAGACCTTCAGGCCTCACCCTGTACACGAACTTCTTCATGTAGGAAACGCACGTATGCGTGCCTATATGAACTCCTGCGGATAAATATGTATCTAAGGGCACTAAGAGCTCTATAATTTGTCCCTTCTCTCCTCTCTGAAGCTCTGCTTTCTCCTCTTCAGTCATCTGACCCTCTTTTTCCCTCTCCTCAGCCATCGAACCACCTCAGACCGGTCTGCTGTATTGAATGACCTCATATATAATGTCAACGTGCGATAGTAACATCCTCCTACAACAATACCTCTTGACGCCCAAATCGTCTAGCACCTTGCCTGGGTCTTCACCGGCCAAAACCCTCCTCTTAAAGGGCTCCCACTTATCAGCTATGAGCGATCCACAGGTAAAGCACCTTACTGGTATGAGCATAGCCAATCACCTGTAGGACTTCTGCCTCCACCTTCTCGCGCTGTACCTCATCCACTTCTCGCTTTCTGTCCTCCTCTTGTCACCGGCCAGCATAGACCTGTCGTATACCTTGAATATTTCCTTTAGCTCTTCGCTACCCGTGAACTTGACCAAGGCCCTTGCGAGGGCCATCCTTGCAGCGTCTGCTTGACCCATCACTCCGCCTCCCCTTACCTTTATCTCAGCGTCAATGGAGTTCCTTATGTTCTCGCCCGCTAAGAGCAACGGTTCCATGACCTTTAACCTGACGACCTCCATCGGTATTAGCTCCACCGGAACGCCGTTAACCAAAACCCTTCCCTTTCCAGGCCTCAGTATGCACTTGGCTATTGCGGTCTTCCTCTTCGCGGAGGTCACTATAACTTGCGTTTGTTCAGCCACCGTTCCACCCCATTAACTTAGCTAGTTCTAACACAGTTATGTACTTACCCTTTAACCTACTTACATCTGCGTCCTTAAAGCTTGTCGTCTTCACGCCCTCGCTAGAGAACGCCTTCACTTCCTCGTTGACGAACTTCTGAAGGCCTATAGGATACCCCACATAAGCTAGGATGGACTTGTACATGAGCCTGCCCAGGTAGTTCTTAGGCAACATCCCTCTTATAGTCCTCTTAACTATTCTCGCTGGGTTCCTCGGCCTCCTAATGCCCTGCTTTTCCGGATTCCACTTGGTCTTAACGGTGAACAAGAGGTGATAGCCCTTCACTACTCTGTCCCTCGGCCCGCTGATCACGGCCTTTTCCGAGTTCACTATGAAGACTACAGGCCACTTGCCAGCCTTCATTGAGTTCTTCATCAGCTTAACTATATTACTCGCCATCCTCCCCAGGATCTGATTCGTAGCGTCTACGATATAGAGGTCGAACTTCGGGTCCTTCATTCCCAGCTTCTTTGCCAGCAAAGACTTGAGCACTTTAAGCTGCTCTGCCTCCTTAGTTTCCAACTTCTGTGACTGGCTCATCCTTTCATCAGCCTCACGTTCTTGAAGTCCTTCAACTCTTCTAAAGCCTGTAACAGGCTTTTAGCCTTACCCCCAGCCTTCTCAATCTTCTCCTTGGCCGACCTTGAGAAGTCGAAAGCGTAAACTGTTACTGGGTGATCTAGAACGCCCAACCCCAATACCTTTCCTGGGACTACAACAATTTCGTTGGGCTTTGTATACTTGTTAATTTTCTTAAGGTTAATGATTGACCTCTTTCTAGAGGGAACGTCCAGCTCCTCGGCAACGGCCCTCCAAATCCTTTTTTTCTGTTTCCTGAGCAAACGTAGGAGCTTCCTGGCCAAAGTATTGGTAGGACCAGTCCTCTTCATGAGCTCAACACCTCTACCTTCTTCTCGAACTCCTCTAACTTACGCCTTAGGCTCTTAATTGCTTCCCTTAATATAGTCTTCGGTTTCATAACGCCCACCGACTCTATCTCGAAGATGTACTTGTCCTCAACTGAGCCCAGCTTGACTTTGTCGCCACAAACGTTAACGCATTCTTCACATAATATGCAAGCGGACTCGTTGACTACCCTTATCTTTCCATCCTCGACTTCGAAGACCTTCCGTGGACAGACCTCGGCGGCCTTTACGCAGTCCTCCGAGACCTCCACCTTCGGGTAATACCTGACGACAGAAACGCTAACAGGAATGTACTTGGCGTGTTCGATCCCGTAGCCCATCTTGACCTTCGCCTCAAGGGATATGGACTGACCTGGCGCTAGAAGGACTATAGGTATATCGTCCGTAATTGGCCTGACGCTGGGATCGTCGGATTTTATCTCTTTCGAGTAGACCCAAATGGTGCCTGTGCTCGAGTCCGCCTTGCTTGTAAGATATATCTTGGTTGAGCACTCAGTGTCGTCGTTAACGCATTCCTCCGGCCTTTTATACCTGTCTAAAGCTTCTTCCGAGTACAACGGAACCAATGCGAGCCTGTGAGCTAAGATCTCGTCATAAAGCACGCTGTTGTTCTCTATTACGTAAATCTCATCTACTGCCATCATCGGAGTGTAAAGGATTGTGGCCCTCCTTATTGCGTTCACCAGGGCCAAAGGATAGCCCTCAACGGCGAGCTCGAGCCTGTTAGCTGATGAGGACAAAACTGATATTGACATAAAAGGGGTCAGACCCTCCTTCCTCTCCTTCCTCCAGGTCTCCTAATAGTGTCGTGAGGCATCGGGGTCACGTCCTCTATCCTGCCTATTATAAACCCAGCCCTGGCTAACGCTCTTATTGCGGGTTGAGCTCCAGGACCTGGAGTCTTGCTTCCATAGCCTCCAGGTGCCCTGACCTTTATATGTATGGCTGATATCCCTCTATCGAAGGCCTCGCCTGCCGCCTTGTTCGCGACGAGCATAGCAGCGTAGGGGGATGGCTTCTCCCTGTCGGCCTTAACTACCATACCTCCAGAGGCCTTGCTTATTACCTCAGCTCCAGTGAGGTCAGTCAGCGTTATGATTGTGTTGTTCTGCGAAGCGTAAATGTGGGCT
Source organism: uncultured Desulfurococcales archaeon (assembly GCA_964428675.1). GTDB lineage: Archaea > Thermoproteota > Thermoprotei_A > Sulfolobales > Sulfolobaceae > Acd1. The sequence goes on from CAYRZA010000018.1 coordinate 6,637, forward strand.
ACTCCCCACCTTATTTCACGCCTGCTCGACACTTACTTCACCTCCCTGAGCAGTCGGAGGCCTGCTCTTAAAGGGCGACGTAGGATAAAAGTCTATCATTGACTCCTCGTCCTTGGTGACCAAATAGCCTGGCGATGTAACCCTCTTGCCGCCTATAGCTATGTGACCGTGAACTATTAGTTGCCTGGCCTGATATATCGTCCTAGCCAGACCCTTCTTGAAAACGATCGTCTGCAACCTCCTCTCCAGATAGTTCTCCACAGTCAAGCTCAGGACGTCGTCTATGGTCACTACGTCCTTCTCTATAAAGCCGTACTTCTTTACCCTTTCGAATAGGGCCTTTTCACGCACCGCCCTCTCGGCAGGCGGTAGGGCCAGCAACGCCCTGGCTTGGTGCCTGAGCTTCCTTATGAAAGTCTCAGCTATCCAGATCTCCCTCTTGTTCCTTAAACCGTACTTACCAAGTAGAACTTGTTCCCTCTCTAGCCTTTCCTTTATCCACGGGTGGTTAGGACCCTGCCACTTCTTCCTAGGCTTACGGGGGTCACCCATCTTACCACCTCATTTCTTCTGCTGCTGTTCTCCGCCCTTCTCTTCTTGCTTCTGCTGTGCCGGCTGTGCTCCCTTACCCCTCCTAACTCCGACAGTCATGCCGGTCCTACCAGTCGTCCTAGTCCTCTGCCCTCTCACCTTTAGGCCCAAAGCGTGCCTCACTCCTCTCCAAGACTTCGTCTTCTTCTCCTTTTCAATGTCGTTCCTTACATAGAATATTAGGTCGTTAGTCACCAAGTGTATGTCCAGGCCAGTCTCATAGTCCTTCCTCCTATTATACATCCAGGCCGGGACGTCGGGGATCTTCTTGTCCTTCAAATACTCTTCTATCTTACTCAATTCGGCTTCCGTCAGCTCCCCCAGCCTCTTGTTCCTATCGATCCCAAGATTGTGGGTTATGGCCATAGCAGTGTTATAACCTATTCCCTTTATCATCGCGAGAGCGTACGGGACTTTCATCGTACCGTCTACGTCTTGACCGAAGAGCCTAACGATGTACTTGAACTGCTCGCTCATTAATATCAGCTAAATGCCTAAAGGCCGTATCTCGCTTTTAAAGTTTTCACGACTTCGTTGACCTTGTTCATTGAAGCCTCATAAGCCCTCCTCACCCTCTCCTCGAGTTCCTCCAGCGTGAAAGGCGTGGAATTGCCTATGACCTTCTTCACGGGCGTATACGGCGACTCCCTGAACGGGTACTCAAGCTTCCTCCCGCTTAAGTCCACGATGGGGTAACCCTTCCACTCCTCCAGAGTCCCCACAACGTCCGCCCTGACGCCGGAGCCCTTTAAGGCCTGAATCACGCGATCCGGTTCGTTAGTGGATATGAGGATCGAGTCTATCGAGAGGCCCAGGGGGTCTATTTGGAGCTTTTCCAACATAGCCCTAACGTCTGCGTCTATAAGGCCAACGAACTTGTCGACGTCGAGGACAACGCTGAGGCCGGTGGACTTAGATATTTCGACAGCATCAGCCCTTATTCCCCCATTAGTGACGTCGGTCATCATCGATATCTCCGATAAGGCGGGTGAGGCGATTATCCTCAAAGCCGCGACGACTTCGTCGAGCGCCACCGTCTTCAGGGCGACCTCTGGCATGCCGTTGAATATAGCTGTGGCCGTTATAGTACCTCCTCCCCTCCCTTCGGTCATAACTAAGTACTCCCCCTTCTTGGCCTCAGCCCTGAGCAGCGACTTGCTTACGAGTCTGCCTATCGCGCCAACCCCTCCAGATATCCTTTCCCCTATTACCATGTCTCCCCCGATCCTCAACGTGCTCCCCGCCAAGACCCTTATTCCGAGGGTCTTCGCGACAGCAGTAACGCCCGCTTCGAAGTCGAAGAGGTAAGAGATGTCGGCGTCGTCGGCTAAATGAATGTCAACGAGCATTCCCAAGGGTCTGGCCCCCTTTACTACTATATCCCTAACGGCGGCCTTAGACGCGTGGAAGCCAGCGAAGAAAGGGAAGTAGGAGAGCCTGGAGTGTATGCCGTCAATAGAGACGACGATATCGTCCGCTATCCCCGCGTCTTCGAATTCGCCCCCGGTCATTTTCAATAAATAGCTATGTATAATGTGATCCCCCACACCCCTCGAGCCCAGCCCGCTCTCGCCGGCCCTGGCTCCGACCTTTTCCACCCTCATGAGCCCGAACTCCTCCGCCCTCCTCGAGTTCTCGACCTCCTGGACTATAGCCTGTGCCAAAACGTAGTTCGTCTCCCTTTTTCCCTTGTAGAGCTCGAGGGCCCTGACTATCTCGTCCAATGCCTTATCCCTGGGCAAGACCCTCGCGAGGCCCTCTAAGTCCAAAGCTTTTCTACCCTCATACTTCTGGTTTTAACAATATGAAAGTTATTTCAAGGGAGCTGATGTTCAGGACTAGGTCGAGGTTCGACAGCATAGACATAACTGAAGAGGTGAAAAAGGCCCTCAACGGCACGATTCAAGAGGGCGTCGCCTTCGTGATAAGCAAGCACACCACGTGCACGGTAATAATAAACGAGGCGGAGGAGGGCCTAATGAAGGATTACCTGGATTGGGCGAAGAAGCTCGTCCCACCAGAGGGGGAGTTCAAGCACAACAGGATAGACAACAACGGCCACGCTCACGT
>CAYRZA010000019.1:0-2189 GCA_964428675.1 uncultured Desulfurococcales archaeon
CCGCTTACAATTATAGTAGGATGGATGTCCTTAAATATGAGGTCCTCCGCTTTCCTTACTAGTTCTCCAGCAAGAATAACTGCAGTCTTAGTACCATCAGCGGTCTCTTCGTCTTGACCCTTAGCGATCTGAACTAAAAGCTTCGCAGCGGGGTGCTGAAGGTCCATCTTATCTAGAATGGTGGCACCGTCGTTCGTGATAGTTACATCGCCTAGGCTGTCTACTAACATCTTGTCCATTCCTCTTGGACCATAGGTTGACTTCAATGCCTCCTCTACGGCCTTAACGGCTGCGATGTTAATCCTCAGGGCGTCCTTTCCATAACTCCTAGAGGAGCCCTCCTTTAGAATAATTACTGGAATGCCTTCCGGCGTAGTAGCTACAGTTGCCTGAGCCATAAATTACACCTACGGTACACAAGGATCGGTTATATAAAAAGTTTTCCATTTACGTAGTTAATCCTGCGTGGTGGAGGCTTTTACTCGTTCAGAATAATTATGCTCTATTATGTGCTCTATAATGTAGTTGTTGTCATACCTTCCGTTACCTTATCTACGTAGACCTTAATCGACAATAGCAGTTTTTTATCTATTTTCTTTAATATCTTGTCTAGAAAAAGTCTGGAAAATATATTGCCTCCTAGCTTTTTGAGCGTATCATTATATCCAAAAACCAAATAATATGCAATTATAGCTCTTTCTAGCTGCGAACTGGGCATGTTTAGTCTTGATAGTTTATCAAATGCTATATATACTGCTTCATTTCTTAACAACTCTTCTATATTGATATTTATTCGATGCTCATACCCATGTTGTTTTAATTTCTCACTAGTTTCGATTTCTGCATAGCAATACATGCTTTGTCTAGGTTGACTAATTTTATGCAATTTATCTTTTCTTCGCCTAGCTATGGCCGCTGAGTACGATGGCATAAGCTCGCTTAGGTCTGAGTGCATGAAATTCGACGCATCATAGTCATATATGTTGTCTAATACACTACCGCATCTAGTGCATACTACGGCACCAGTTCTATTATCCCATACTATTTCTAAAGAGCCACAGTACGGACACTTCATTGGCTCTTACTACTCAAACAAAATATACATTACTCGCACTAAAGTTATTCAGTATCGGGCTCATGACCGAAAATTCGATGGTATGTGAAGCTTCCATATCAAAAATAGAGATCGTTGTATCAGATCTCAAGAAGAGATCGAAAAAAGTAGTAGTGCAAGGCAACTATATAGTTATTCTAGACAAGAATGGTAATAAAAAGACTTATGTTTACCCACTGAACGAAAGTGAGGAAATAAGGACAGAGAGTATACTGAGTTACCTAGGGCTCGGTAACAATCTAGGGGTAGAAACAATGATAGCCGTGGTGGACAAGTACGGCGATGTGCTATATTATGAGATAAATTCTATTAATCTCAAGAAAGGGTGAGATTTATGGAGATCATAAATGTTAGAGGAACAAGAGATTACTTCGGCGATGACCTAAAGAAAATAGAATTAGTTAGAAAGACGTTTGAGGGAGTTGCTAAAAATTTTGGCTATGAGAAAATAGAGTTTCCTATAATAGAATATTTCGAATTATTTGCAAAGAAAAGTGGAGAAGAAATTAGGAATACAATGTATACTTTTATAGATAAAGCTGGTAGAGAAATAGCATTACGACCAGAAATGACACCGAGCGCGGTAAGAGCTTATTTAAACCATTTCCAACACTACCCTAAACCGATAAGGCTCTACTACTATGGAACCGTCTACAGATACGACGAGCCGCAGTACGGCAGATATAGGGAGTTCAGGCAAGCAGGCGTCGAACTGATAGGATCATCTGGAATATTAGCTGACTTAGAAGTTATACTTCTTCTGCTCGAAGTGTACAACAAACTAAACCTCCTTGATAAAATAAAATTAAAGATCAATAATATCGGAATTTACAGGAAGCTTTTCCGTTGCGGAGGAATAGATGAGGACAAGCAAGAGCACTTATTGCACTTAATAGATAAAGGGAAAACGGAGGAAGCACTCGAGTTGTTACAAAATAATAAAATATATCATGTAGTTCAGGCCCTTTTGTCTAAAGCCAGCAAGGAAGAAATAATTGAGGAGTCAAAGAGAATCGAATGTGATATAAGCGGAGAACTTGGCTATTTAGAAGAGTTGTTGAGCAATTTGAGTCAC
>CAYRZA010000019.1:2289-8994 GCA_964428675.1 uncultured Desulfurococcales archaeon
AAGCCTAAAGCGGCAGTTGTCGTACTCGTCAAATCCGTTGAAGCCGTGAAGGTCGCTGTCGAAACGATTAGGGCGCTTCACAGCTTCGGCATTGCTGCCAATTTTAGCCTGAAAACCACGCTATCGTTGAGCAAACTGATTCCCGAGTTGTTAAAGGAGGGTTACACACATCTCGTGATAATAGGCGATAAGGAACTGTCGTCGAATACGATTTCAGTGAAGGACCTGAGTTCGAGGAAACAGGTTGAAGTGAAGATCCCAGTATCGGCAGAGAGTCTTAGGCAAATATTTTAGTCAATGCCTTTTCATTTGACTCCGATGGCCGAATTACCATCGACTGCTGTAGGAGCCGTATTTTCCGATGGTGTTGTGCTCGGAGCGGAAAGGAGGCTCAGCTACGGTGGTTATGTTTTAAGTAAGTCCGCTAAGAAAGTTTTCAAGGTTAATAGGTTCGGCGTTGCCGGCGTTGGGCTTTTCGGTGATATACAGACCCTATCTAGGATAATGAACACAGAGATAAGATACTACGAGTTATACAACAACAGGAAGATAAGTACCAGAGCAGCGGCCAAATTACTTTCTATTATACTATATCAATACAAGTTTATGCCGTTCATTTCTGAAATATTATTCGCAGGAATAGACGACTCTACGCCTCAACTGTTCGTTTTGGATCCTATAGGTTCACTAATTCAAGACGACTATGCCGCACTGGGTTCGGGCGCAAAAATAGCAATCGGAATACTAGAAGCCGAGTACAAGAAAGACTTGAGCGTAGATAGTGGAAAGGAGTTGATAATTAAGGCGCTGAAAGCGGCAATAGAGAGGGACGTAACTTCTGGCGACGGGATCGATCTACTTATACTAAAGGTTAACGGAGAAGAAAAGGAGGAAAGCATTCAGCTCTAATTTACTGAACTTTTCTTATACATAAATATACATGATCCATCATATTCAGTATTCCTTTTCTTATTATTCCCTCGTTAGAAGTTATTTTTGCTATCAAACCATATATAGATATTAGTGATACATAAACGTTGTCCTGTTGCATCTTCTCGTAGAATAAATATCCATGCGCACAGAAATCATTACTTGTATATTCTGGTTTGTTTCTACTTATTATGAGCCTAACCTTCTCATTAATGTCGAATATATCTATTTCTTTCACTATATCCAAATTTAGGCTGAGGTCTTGACAATTAAGAGTTAAGATCTTCAGCCCCTTTAAGCTTCCATCAATTTTACCGGTTACAACGCATTCCCTATCTATTTCGTAGGCCACACGAGACGTTATCCAAAAACCTAAATATCGTTTTTCCTATTTCGCAATGATGAGCGTTTCCTCAAGGAGGATAACAGGCGACCTTGCATCGATGTTGGACAAGTCAGTAATTGTGAGGCTCTCTAATAACAAGACCTACGTTGGCACGCTATCATCTTACGAAGTCTCGCCTTTTCTTGTAGCCCTATCGAACGCTAAGGACGAGAATAATAACACTTACTTCAAAGTAATTCTGAACGGCGACTTTATTACGGAGATCTTAGTGAAGACAGCGCCTCTCTTTGACCCTAAGGATTTCGCCTCTTATTTGGAGAAGTCTCTGGGGTTAAGACCAGGTGATATAAAGGTTTATGAGGAGGTCGGCGTCGTTGTTGTCTTAGATAAGATCAAGGTTACTGAGAGCGGAGTGGAGGGCAGCGGTCCCATGGCTCAAAAGGTATACGACGTTTTCAATGACTACATTAAGCGTAAAAAGGAAGGAAAATGATAGGAGATTTTGAGGTAAAGTACGAGGACCTCGCTGCTAGGATAGGTCAAATAGAAACGCGACACGGTAAAATCGAGACTCCCGTATTCTTCCCCGTTATAAATCCGCTTAAAACGGAGATAAACATTAACGATTTGAAGGGAATCGGTTTCAACACGTTTATAACTAATAGCTATTTAATAAAGAAAAATATTGGAAAAATAGGTAAAATACATGACTATTTTAAATCGAACGACTTCGTAATCATGACCGATTCGGGTGCGTATCAAATTCTTCAGTACGGCGAAATAGATGTAAGTAATTTGGAAATAGTAAGCTATGAGGCAGAAATAGAGCCTGACTTGGCGGTGTTTCTAGACGTTCCTACAGGTAACGAGAAAGACGTGGAAAAGGCGAAACTATCGGTAGAGGAGACCTTGAGGAGAGGAGAGGAAGCGCTGCAGATAGTTGAGCAGACGAGGGACTCCATAATATGGGTTCACCCGATTCAAGGGGGAAGAAATTTGGACTTACTTAGCTACTCAGCAAGGGAGGCGGATAAGAGGGAGGCGTATAGGATGCTGGCCTTGGGTAGCCCGACTGTTTTAATGCAAGAGTATAACTACGACGAGCTAATAGACATGATATTTACAGCAAGAGTCAATATAAGTAGGGGAAAGCCTCTTCACTTGTTCGGCGGTGGAGTGCCGCACTTGATTCCATTCGCTGTTAGCCTTGGTGTGGACTCCTTCGATTCGGCATCGTACATACTTTACGCAAGAGACGACAGGTATATATCCAGGGGGAGAGTTTATAGGCTTAAAGATCTGGAATATTTTCCGTGCAGTTGTCCTGTATGTAGCAGATATACTCCGAAAGAGCTTCTAGAGATGCCTAAGGAGGAGAGGACGAAGTTACTAGCAATACATAATCTTTACGCTATAAAGGAAGAAATAAAGGCAACGAAGCAGGCCATCTATGAAGGTAGGCTCTTCGAATACCTTCAAGAGAAGTCGAGAGTTCACCCCGCATTATATTCAGCTTTTAAGAAATTGTTAAAGTATGCTGAGTACTTAGAAAAATATGATCCTAGAACAAGAGGAGAGGTAAAAGGAGTACTTATGTTCGACGTGGACTCGTTCAGAAGGCCGGAAGTGCTAAGGCATGATAGGTTCATAGAGGCGAATAAATCGAAAAATTCGGATAAAGCAGTAATTATCTGCTGGAAGAACTTCGATAAACCATACTTTAATGACAATAACGTTAAGAAAATTATGATTGAAAACAAAGAAGCAGACTTCTACGTACTTATGCCATTTTACGGACTTGTACCAATAGAAATTTCTGGCAGTTTCCCCTATTCACAAACAGAGTTTCCAAACATACTAGACGAAGAAGTTTTAGAGATCACATTAAAGAAAGTAAGAAGCTTTCTGGCTAAAATGAAATATAAAGACATAAAAGTTATCGGCTGTGAGGAGCTACATATAGAGTCTCTCGGAGCTTCCACGGAATAGCTCCTTCTGTAATAGCTCCATCTGTTTTTGAAGCTCTTCCTCTATTCTCTTAGCCTCCTCATAAAGCAGACTAGTTCCTACCTGCAGCCCAAGCATTTCGTTTATAGCTTCCACAGCTATCGCCGCGGCCGCTGGATCCGTTCTGTCGCGGTCAGCGTAAGGGAGCAAAACTACTGCGGGGAATCCCTTGATCTCGGAATAGAGAGTTAATAGCGCTAGTGGCCCCACGATCAATAACTGCTTCTCCATATAAGGATAGCCGAGCTCCCTCTTACTCGCAGAGGTCTTCAACCATCGGAGCTTTGACTTATCGTCAGAATATCTCTTATCGAGGCCACCTATGTAAATTCCTTCCTTTATTCCTACTTTCGTCATCCAATTCACTAGTGACTTAGCGAAGTCATTCCACTCCCTCTGGTAAGGCAGTATGTGATTTAACACTAACACAATTTTTTTCTCTTCATTGAAGAAGATTTCGAACGGCGTTGCTATACCGTAATCATCGACGAAAACCACATCACGAATATATTTAGTTTCGATGAATCCGACCCTTTCGAAACCGCCCGAAAGTGCCAAGTGCCTTACAGCCAAATATCCTACTTCTCCAATAGTCCTAAACCCGGTTATGAGGACAGAACCCTTGAGACTGTCCTCATTTATTCCCTTTAAAATAAACTTAGTCAAGGTCTTCCGCACCTCTCTTCACATGTACCGCAACTCCCTTTTTATATTGTTTCACCTCCTGTCCTGACAGCTTCATCTTTCCTATCGCTAATAACTTGTCGTTTTCATCAACTATTAAGGCCTCATCGTTCGTCCTCAGGTTAAGATCTACGTTTATCACGAATTTGGCGAAGACGTTCCTTCCCTCTCGAATGAATTCGGAAATGGAACTGGGTACGACCACACGGAGCACTGGGGATTCGGTACATTCTTTGATCCTTTGAGCTGATGAAAGCGTAAGGGAAAAAAGGAGGTCCTGAGCCCTTAAAACTAAGTAAAGTCGCGATTTATCTTTGTACAATATATTTCTGATCTTCCCTGTAGTCATAGATCTTTGAACAAAGAAGTCCTCCCTGGAGGGGAAAATACAGTCAGCTATTTTCTGGGATCCGAATTGATAAGCCGCAATTCCTCTGAGAATTCTGAAGTCCCATTCGCTTAAGGCTTCGGGCGGTGCTAAATTATCCCTCATAGGTATTTCTCGTTCGTTGACCGTATGTTATTTTTAAATCTCTTCCTTTTTATCACCTCTGTAGCTTCGAGCAGATCCTCGTTTGATACGCACCTCTTATCCTTCCTAATCGCAATATAGCCCGCCTCAGTCGTCACAGATTTAATCTCGGCTCCGCTGAACCCTTCTGTCAGGCTTGCGAGCAGATCCACGTTCGGCTCCTCACATAATTTCATTTTCTTAAGGTAGATCTGGAATATCTCTTTTCTTCCCTTGAAGTTAGGTAGCGGTACTTCAATCAGTCTGTCGAATCTGCCAGGCCTTAAAAGGGCAGGATCTAACACGTCCAGCCTGTTCGTGGCCGCTATTATCTTAACGTTGTCAAGTGGTCTGAATCCGTCTATTTCGGCGAGCAACTGCATTAAGGTTCTCTGAACTTCCCTTTCGCCGCTAGTGCCCAGATCTACCCTTTTGGCACCTATGGCGTCTATCTCGTCAATGAAAACTATAGCTGGAGCCTTCTTCCTCGCTAACTCGAACACTTCCTTAACTAGCCTAGCGCCTTCGCCGACGAACTTTTGCGCGAACTCGGAAGCCACAACGTGAATAAACGTCGCGTTACTCTCAGTAGCCACTGCCTTAGCCAACATCGTCTTTCCCGTCCCTGGCGGTCCGTAGAGGAGTACACCCTTCGGCGGCTCGATACCCATCTCCTTGAAGAGCTCAGGTTTGACCAAAGGTAATTCAACTACCTCCCTCAGTTCCTTTATCTGCTCTTCTAGTCCACCGATATCTGCGTATCTCACGTTAGGCTTCTCTATTACCTCCATGGCCCTCACAAGCGGGTCTTCCCTACTGGGGAGAACCCTCACGATCGCTGAGTTCCTCTGGGTGAGAGCCACAGACGCTCCAGGAACTAACTTAGTTCTGTCTACGTCTGGGGCTATCGAGACTATCAAAATCGGGCCGGTCGAGCTCTTCACAATAGCCTTATCGTCGGGAAGCAGGTCGATTAACGTGCCTTCTATTAAAGGAGGCGACATAAGCTTTTCTAACTCGCTCTTATAGTAATTCAGCTGATCCCTCAGCCTCTCGTTTTCCCTTATGAGCTCCGATATCTTCTCCTCGTACATAGTCTTCAGGGTGATGAAGTCGTAAGCCGCTCTTTCCCTAATGTTGTCAATCTCCCCAGACAAGAAGGACCTACGTATTGGTTTGTATTATTTACCCATAAAAGCGTTTAAGCGGGCTCACGATAATTTCGTTGTGCAAAGACAGGAAACGAAATACTGTGACCTCTGCGGAGCCCCAATAAGGGGGAAAGGCCATACAGTCGTCTATGAGGGAGGGGTCGTAACAGTTTGCGATTCGTGTTATACTAGAATCGCTAAGTACGCTAAGCCTTATAGGGAAGAGAAAGTGCAGGTTAAGCAAAAGGTTCAACAGAGGAATAAAGAGGAGAAGGAATTAATGGTTGTAGACGACTACGCCATAATAATAAAGAACGCTAGAGAGAAGTTAAAGATGACTCAGAAGGAATTAGCGGACAAGCTTAAGGTATCAGAGAACATCATAAAGAGGTTTGAATCGAATAAGCTTAAGCCTACCATAGAGCAGGCGAGGGCCCTTGAGAGGATCCTAGGCGTCAAACTAGTCGTGGAGGTTCCAGTGGAAGGTGGAGAAGCTTCTAAAGTCAGGCTCGACGAGCTCACGCTGGGCGATATAGTAAACATAAGGGAAAGGAAGTGAAGGCAGTCCTATTCACGTATAAGAACTATCTAGAAGAGAGTCTGGCCCTCTCTGAGACCGCAGGTTATGAAGTAAAGCAGGTTTACTACATCAAGGGCGAGACGAATCCGAACTTCTTCATAGGACAAGATAAGGTGGAGAAGCTGAAAAGCGAGGACTTCGATGCCATAATTATATTTGATACCTTAAAGTCTAGACATATAGTACATTTACAAAAGGAATTTCCCGGAAAGAAGATAGTTGATAAGGTTTTTCTTCTCCTAGAAATCTTTGCGCTACACGCAGGCTCTAAGGAGGCGAAATTGCAAATAGAGCTTGCCAGACTGAAACATGAGCTTCCAATAATCAAAGACGTCTATAGAAGGACCAAGTTGGGTGAGCAACAGGGACTTCTGGGCGCAGGAATTTACGGAGTAGAGCCCCAGCTAAGGCTATACGAGAGAAAGATAGCCAGAATAAGAGCGGAGCTAGACAAGCTAAGGAAGATCAATGAGACTAGGTCTGAGGAGAGGGCGAA
>CAYRZA010000020.1:0-8925 GCA_964428675.1 uncultured Desulfurococcales archaeon
GAAACTGCGGAGTCGACCCTTACGCCCCTCGCTTTCCAGAACTCGTAAAGGACTATTGCGACCGCATGAGATAGGTTCAGTACGGGATACTCTGGGTTGGCGGGAATATGGAGCAGAAAATCGGCCTTAGCTATTTCCTCTCTCGTAAGCCCGACGCTCTCCCTCCCGAAGATCAAAGCGACGCTCTTTCCCTTAGACAAATTCACTGCCTGTTCTGGAGTTATCGACTTCCTAAGTATGTCGCCCTTATTATCCGCTATGCTGGAAGTCGCAATCTTTAGGTCAACCCCCTTTATTGCTTCGTCGTAGCTTTCGACCACTTTTGCCCTTTCCAGGTAGTCTAATCCCTTAGCCGAAAACTCCCTGGCCTTATTTAGGTCGGCCTTTGGATTAACTATATAGAACTCGTCTACAAGAAAGTTCTTAGCGAGTCTCGCTACAAAACCTACGTTGTATTCCCCTTCTGGCTCTACGAGCACTAACCTAATTATCCTTCCTCACCTCCGCTGCGAATATGGTTTCAAAGCCTATCGTTTTCTCCTTTAATTTAGTCGTAACATAACCGTTAAGATCTAGGAACTGATTGAGGGAATCGAAATCGCTTAGACTTGAATAGGCGAAGTAGTACCTCCTAGCCTTTACCGTACTGAGAAATCTAATTAATTCCTCTATTCCTCTCTTGCCTCCGTTCCACGCAAAGTCTATCCACGATCTCCTCTCTTCATAGGGCAGGTAAGGTGGGTTAAATACGGCCAGGTCGAAGTACAGATTCCTCAAGCACGTCGCCAAATCGCAATTAACTACTTCCGAATCTAAACCCAGGCTGTTGAGAGTCATACGGGTCGCTACGCTTGCCCAAGGGTTGATATCCGTAGAAATAACCCTTGCCCCTTTGAGGGCCAGGTACGCCGATATAACGCCACTGCCAGAGCCCACTTCCAGCGCGAGCTCACCGTCTTTTACCTCTATTATCGATATCAAGAGCTCCGTGTCGTCGGATGGTTCATAAACTTCATCATTTATGAAGAATTTAATCCCGCAACACTCAGAAGTTCGAAAACCTGATAAGGCTTGAACTCCCTCACTTTCCTTTTCTCCCTTATCTCTAACCCGCAAAGCTCTCCCGCCTTGCTTAAGCTTTTGTTCCTGTACTTAGAAATACATTTGAGAAACTCCAAAACTCTATCTGAAGGAACGGCCTTTCTGTTAAAGACTACTACCTGAGAGTAAACTCTAGGTCTAGGCCTAAAGGCAGAAGGCGGGACTACCGACCCTCTGATCAGCTCGAAGGCATAATTTATAGCGTACGAGATATATGTAGGATAACTGACAATCTTATCGACGAAGTCCTTCTGGAGGACGAGTACGAGTCTTCTAACTGAGTTAAGCCTTATGACCTCTTCGAAGAAGTCGAAGGTAATATAGTAAGGCAAGCTGGAGACTATCTGAACCGCCCTCAGCGGCATTTTCCTCGCGTCGCCCAGGACTGGATTGGCCCACTTCAGTGCTTTAGCCAAGCCCTCGTCTAGCTCTATAACAGCGTCAGGCAAAACAAGTGAAGTTATTGAACCTTTCCCTGGGCCGACCTCAATTAGGGGTCTTAAATGAGGATCGACTAATGACGCTATTTCCCTTAAAACGCTTTCATCTACCAGAAAGTGTTGTCCTAGCCTCATCGGCCTTCAGCTTTTCTATATACCCCAAGTAGACGGGTTTTTCCGTCATTTTCCTCACTCTCTGCTCCTCGGGATAAACGAAGAGGAAATATTTTTCATCCGTCGTTTGAAGTTCCTTTAAAATCCTTTCTACTATCATCTTGACTGGAGCCTTCAAGCCTCCCCTTTCCTCTAAGTCCTTAAAGCTCTCAAAGGGCTTCTTCCTCCTCTCCTCGAGCAACTGTCTCAGGGTCTTCTTTCCGACTCCAGGTATCAATTCGAGAGCGTGAAGCCTCAAAGTAAGGGCCTGCGCCTCGTTAAAGAAATCGACGAAAAGTTTCTCATTATCAAGGACTATCTTTTCTAAAACCCTAGGCAGCACCTCTTTGGCTAACGTTGTTAGGTCGTCGTATGAAATGATCGCGTCCACTTTTACGGGCGACTCCGAGAGCACTATCCTCTGCTCTGGCGACATGTCGAAGCTGGCAGACAAGGGCACTATTTCCAAAAGCATAAAATAAGTGTCGCCAACGGCCTGTGCAACGGGCCTGGTCTTATGATAAGGGTGCTTGTCCATCTGGTTGCCAGTTCTCATATAGTCTAGCACATATACTGCACTCTCGTACTTCTCTGACTTCCTCCTCTGCTTGGTTTCACTCATATGTGCTTTATTTAGAAAGAGCTTAAATATAAAGGTCATTCACGCAAGTACTTAGATATTATTTCTATTATCTTATTTACATCATCAGTAGAATATGTCTTACCAGTATCCATAGCTAAAATTGATCGTACTTCATCTGGTGTTTTTGGGCATATACTACTTAGAACAGCCCTAACTTCTTCCTTAGGGAGCAGAGAACTTAGTTCATCCATTACTTTCATTGCGTCTTCTCCACTGCACTTACTGACCTCATTAAGATAATCGAACACCCTCTGTATTGTCTGTGACGAATTACCGGAATCGATTAACTCTCTCAGTTTTTCCTTAACGTAGCTATAAGGCAAAGGCTTAGCTTCTACGACCCTGTACGACATAGTAATCACTGGGACTGATTACCTTGAGGATTGAAAGGTACCAGGTGCTCCGGCCTCACAATGAGGACCTTCTGCTTGGAGCCAACTGTTAGAGTAACAATATAGGCCCTTCCCCTCTTCCCGATCACTTTGGCGACCTTGCCGTGGTACCTCCTATGGGGCATCCCGTTATGAACGGATGAATTGATCTTTATCACTACGTATTGTCCTTCTTTATAATCTATCATTAGCTTACTCAAGCTCGGTATTGCGCCTCTCTCCCTAGGGGATTTTCGAAGCAGTTTCCTCGTCCTACTCCTATAGCCCTTCGAGTGCTTAACCATGACCAGGAAAAGGTCAGTTAACGTTCTAATTAAAAGTTATCTAGTGCGGGGGGTGGGATTTGAACCCACGCAGGCCTACGCCAACGGGGCTCTCACCTAGGGGTCCTGAGCCCGTCCCCTTTGACCTAGCTCGGGCACCCCCGCAAGAGTATTTAGCCGAATTCGGTAACTAAAAGCTTTCTCTGGTTACGCCGGGGGCGGGATTCGAACCCGCGCGCCCCGCAGGGGGCAGTGGGTCGCTTGCGCTCAACGCTGGAGGTCTCGAGCCCACCCCCTTGGACCGCTCGGGCACCCCGGCAAGAACTAGACCGAGCATAAGAAATTAAGGTTTATGCGGGCGTCGCCACAGGGTTCTGAAGTGTCGAAATTGTTTTAACAGAAGAAATTGTATTCCTCAGGTATTTCGGAATCTTGAACAGACCCTCATGAGTCTCGCCGTCATAGAACCTCAACTCGCCCCTGATCCTCTGCGAAATCCTAGAATCTACCTCCTTCGCTGTAAGCTCCGCAGGATTCGTAGCGTCAGAAGCGAAAGTAAATCCCCATAATCCGTCGAAAGCAGGTATATAGACGATGCCGTAGGAGGTCTTCCTGAAGACCTTGGAAACCGTGTTGTATATCGTAGCAAACGTTTCGAGGGAGAACGAGGGTGAAGTGGATTGCGTCACGAAGCCTCCGCCCTCATTTAAGATATCCTTAACCCTAGCGAAGAATTCAAGCGTGTAAAGGCGTTGAGACGGAGACCCTTTAACTGGATCCGTGAGATCCATAATGACAGCGTCGAACTTTTCCTGAGTTTTCATGACATAATCATAAGCATCGCCTATGACGACTTTCACCCTGCTGTCGTCGAACGCTCCCTGATGCCAATCTACTAGATATTTTTTAGCAAATTCAATGACTTTTTGATCTATATCTACCATTACGACCTCTTTTACCGATTTATGCTTCAGGACCTCTCTTACCGTTGCCCCCTCTCCTCCACCTAGAACCAGGACTCTTTCTGGTTTGTTAAGGGCGATAAGTAGAGGATGAACTAAAGTTTCATGATATATGAATTCATCAGCCAACGTAGACTGTATCTTGCCGTCTATGATTAGGGCCTTTCCGAACCTGAAGAACTCCACGACTAGACTGCGCTGATACTCCGTCTTCTCCTCGGCAATTATCCTCTTTATCGCGTGAGCGTGGAACTCCTCTGGGGTCTGCCATTCTAGATGCCAGGTCCACTCGAAATTGGGCAACCTTACCTCAACCTCAAACCGTTAACCTTCTTGTTTTGCCAGCTGTAGCGCCTGATCCTCTTTGACCTTCCGAACCCACAAGCAGCACAATAACCCTTCCTTACGTTAAACGCGTTCCTTCCGCACCTCCTGCACCTTATGTGCGTCGGCGGACCGTTCATTTTACCAAATGAAGGTGTCCCCTTCACTTAGCTCACCCCTGCTGTATAGGAGAGATGAGGATTACGTTGTCCCCTCTAATGACTATAGTTCCGACTTTCTTCCCGCTACCGTCAGGCTGAATCTCTTCCGAGTCCGTAAGTACCAAGTTCATGTGCTGGTCATAACTCTTCAGAATGCCTCTGACCTCCTTATTCCCCTTTAGTTTTACTAATACTAACTCGCCGATAGACTCGGCCAGTAGTCTATGTGCCGTTTCCGCCAAAGAGTTTCACCCTTCAAGTTTATGTTGACGCCTTGGCACCATTTTAAGTTTGACCGCCAGTGTGCATTAAAAGTATACGCGAATTTTTATCGAAAATTCTAAGCAGGAGAGAAATTATGTACTCCCCTCGATGGGCATGGCGAAAGATTTAAATTAAAAACGACGCGAAAAATTACTCGACCCCCCGTAGCTCAGCCCGGTAGAGCGCCCGGCTGTAGATGGGCGTGGTGCAGTGACCGGGTGGTCCGGGGTTCAAGTCCCCGCGGGGGGACTTTCTATTTCTTCTTTAAAGAATCGACATAAGATCTTAGAAAATCTATGTCTGGCTTTAATTTGTCTATCCTTGATACTCGTATCCACATCAGCCCTCCAGCGGCGTCGACCACTTCGCTGCTCAACTTAAGGTCCTTAAGTCTATCCTTCCAGTTGAAAACGTCCTTCGAAATTATTAGTATATATATCTCTCCCTCTTTTCTTACGTGAACCTTACCCCAGAACGAGTTGCAGGTGTAGTTTATCTCTTTAGCGAAAGGTTCTCTTCCTGGCCTTTCAGACACATCTACCCAATCGCCGCTGATTGTGCACCCAGCGTCAGTAAAGGCCCTCTTAATTTCCTCTAAGGGTAACGTTTCATATCACCCCCTTCGCCTTTAACACTTCTAACGCCAATTTCGGAATGGCCAGCTCTTCTGGAGAGAAGCCGAAGGCCAGGCCCAAGAGTTGTGTGATATAAATCGCTGGCATTGGTTTTGGCAACCCGAACTTGTCCATGACCTTCAGTTGCAAGGTGTCCAGTTGCAAGTGGCACAGACTGCACGGGTGAACTAATATATCTGCCCCGGCGTTCATTGCGCCACTAAGCACGTTGAACGCGAGCTTTAGTCCCTTTTCTGGGTTACTGCCCATTAGTGGGAAGCCGCAACATGCCCTCGCCTGTGGAAACGTAACCGGAGTCGCTCCGGTCACTGAAATCAGCGTCTCGAGGCTCGAAGGCTTGTATGCGGGTTCGAACCCCATCACTTGCTCGGGTCTGAGCATCTGACACCCGTAATACGCCGCGACTTTAAGTCCAGTAAGGGGTCTCTTAACGTATTGTTTCAGTTTTTCGACCCCAACGTCCCTTAGTAATACCCAAACAATGTGCTCGGTCTCAACGCTTCCGTTATACTTTATATTTGCCCTCTCCAGCCTCCTGTTAACCCTTTCCCTGAAGTCGTGATCTTCCTTGTATTTATACTGGGCCAACCTGTGGCTGTGAAGACAGACGGAACAGGGAGTTGCCATCTTGGTGAGCCTTAAGCTCTCGACCTTAGACAGGTTTCGTATGGATAGAGCTGCCTGGGCGACGTCGTCGTACTCGTCTAAGAAACCCCCGCCGCAACAGTTCCAGTCGGGCACCTCGACCAGTTCTATTCCGAGGAGCTGCGCTACTTTCCTAGTGGCTATGTCGACATCCTTAGAGAACCCATGCGTCGCACATCCAGGATAATACGCGACTTTCATTTCACTCACCCTCCATTAACTTTCTAACTTCATCTATCCCTTTAACTGGTTCAACTTTCTCTAACATATATTTAATTTTACCAGATTTATATGCATATATCATGTCTACTAACGACCTAATTAGACCTACAGTTCTCACGTACACTACCCCCTCATTTATTTTTCCAGTATTATAGATGGAATCGAAAACAGCCATGGAGTGCCTTTCACCCATCTCCTGCGCCGGACCAACCGGCTTAACGCCCTTAAGCATCGCCCTAGTCTTCTTTATAGCTGTAACGGGCTCTACATCCCTTGGACATACGTGGAAGCACTGGTAACAATAAGTGCACCTCCACGCGCTATCCCCCAGGATGCGGACCCTTTCATCAGTTATCATGTCTCTCGGATCTGCGAGGAACCTGAAACCCTTAGCGTGGGCCGCAGGACCCAAGAACTGTGGGTCCTCACTTACTATCGGGCAGGCCGACACGCATAGCCCGCACCATATACACTGTGCGAACTTCCAGAGTATCCTCTGATCCTCGGGCTTCAGCCTGTGCTCTGCCTTATATTCTAAGACCTCCTTTGACGGGTACAACCTGGGCTTCACTTTATCCATCCTATTATAGAAGTCTGTCATATCGACTATCAGGTCCTTAACCACGGGGTACTTGTCCATTGGCTCTATCGTAATGACGTTAGACCCGAACTTCTTTACGGTCTCCAGTATGTTGGTCTTACAGGCCAACCTGGGCTCACCGTTTATCTTCATCCCACAGCTCCCGCAGACAGCCATGTGGCAAGCCGCTCTGAAGGCCAACGTCGGGTCCTGCTCTACCTTAATCCTCCTCAGGCCTTCTACCACTTGTGTATATCTATCTACCTTTAGCTTGTACTCCTGCCAGTAGCTACCCTTCTCCTTCGAGTACCTTTTAATCCTAAATATTACTTCGAACTCCTCCTCCGACAAGGCTATCACCTCAATAAACCCTGACTTCAGGCTGCCACTTTGTGACCTTAACCGGCTTGTAAGAAATCTCCACCGTGTTCCCCCTCAGGTAAGTCAAGGTGTGCTTCATCCAGTTCTTGTCGTCCCTCTCTGGATAGTCTTCTCTATAGTGAGCGCCCCTGCTTTCCGTTCTGTTAAGCGCTGCGTGTGTAATGACTAGAGCTAAGTCGAGCATGTTCTTGAGCTCCAGAGCGTTGAAGAACTCCGTGTTGTAAACGGTACTCTTGTCCAGTACGTAGGTACTCTTAGCCCTTTCTCTCAGCTTATATATTTCGCTTAAAGCGTGCCTTAGCCCCCCATCGTTTCTGAATATACCGACGTAGTCCCACATAACTGACCTTAGGTCCTCAAGCACTTGGCCGAAGTGCTCTCCGCTTTCGCTCTTAACCACGCTATAAGCTTCGTCCACTGCCTTTTCCGTCTCCTTAGCTACGTCTGACGAGGGGGTCTCGGCGTGCTTTAAATAGTTAGCCACGGTTATCCCTGTCTCCCTACCGAAGACCAAAGTCTCTAACAACGAGTTAGAGCCTAACCTATTGGCCCCGTGAACCGAGACGCATGCCGCTTCCCCAGCAGCAAAGAGGCCAATTAGGTCTGAGTTCCTCCCACTAATGTCAACATCGATGCCGCCCATGAAGTAGTGTTGAGCAGGCCTCACGGGGATCATTTCCTTCGTCGCGTCGACACCAGCGAAGTTCTTCGCGGCCTCATAGGCAAGGGCGAGCCTCTCCTTGATGTACTCCTCGCCCAAGTGAGTCAAGTCGAGACCGACATAACCACCCTTAAACCCTCTCCCCTCCCTTATTTCTATCATTATGGCCCTTGACACTATATCCCTTGGAGCCAGATCCAGCTTCTTCGGTGCGTACCTGGCCATGAACCTCTCTCCCTTAGCGTTCCTCAGGACTGCTCCCTCCCCCCTGGCGGCCTCACTAATCAGTATATCCGAAGGGTAAAGGGCCGTTGGATGGAACTGGACGAACTCCGGGTCCTTAACTGCAGCTCCTGCTCTGAGGGCCATCGCGTAGCCGTCACCAGTGTTGATATAGCTGTTCGTGCTGTGTTTGTACAGCATACCCATACCTCCTGAAGCTATTACCACTGCTCTGGCCTCGAAGAACGTTGGATTCATGTTCCTCATATCGAAAGCTACAACTCCTCTAACTCTCTTCTGATAATCTACTATGAGTTCCCATGCGAACCATTCATAATAAAAGTCTATATTATCAGTTCCAGAAGCCCTTTCGTAAACCGTATGCAATAAGGCCATTCCGGTTTTATCTCCGACGAACCTGGTGCGCGGGTAAGTTTGACCGCCGAAATACCTTATGGCGATCCTGCCGTCAGGCTGCCTGTTGAAAAGTGTCCCCCACCTCTCTAGTAGGTCTACTATTTCGCCCGACTTGTAAGCCAGGAGCTCCGCTGCGTCCTGATCTACAAGATAGTCCCCACCCTTAATCGTATCATAAGCCATATATTCGGGGGAATCATTGGGGTCGGAGTTCCCCTCTATATATGCCGCTATTCCTCCCTCTGCTGCAGCGGAGTGAGACCTGATGGGAAAAACCTTCGAAATGACAGCTACCCTAAAACCCTCTTTTGCTATGTAATAAGCGCTCATGAGGCCGGCCAGACCTGCACCGATTACTACAGCGTCGTATGAAGCTTTGTCCAAGCCTGGTCTCTTTACCTTTCGTCAATTCATTTTTAAGCTTTGATAAAATCCAATTTTCTGCTTTTAAGGGACATC
>CAYRZA010000021.1:0-1833 GCA_964428675.1 uncultured Desulfurococcales archaeon
GGGCGAATGAGCCTAAGGGTAGTTTTTATTTATTGTAACTTCTTGTGTAAGCGGGAGTGATGCTTATATGAATGATAGGTTACAGCTGATCTTAAGGAACACGGAAGAGGTTGTCACGTTAGACGAACTGAAGCAGAAGCTAGAATCAGGGGAACAGCTGAAAGGCTACATAGGCTTCGAGCCCAGCGGCCTCTTCCATATAGGCTGGCTCATTTGGGCTTACAAGGTAAAGGATCTGGTCGAAGCCGGAGTCAAGATGAACATACTAGCGGCGACCTGGCACGCGTGGATCAACGATAAGCTCGGAGGCGACATGGAACTCATCAGGAGGGCCGCGGATCTGACCGTTGAAGTCCTAAGGCAAATTGGAATTGACATGAGCAGGGTGAACGTAATAGACGCCGAAGAGTTCGTGAAGGACAAGGATTACTGGGCACTTGTGTTGAAGATCGCGAAGAGCACGAGCCTGGCGAGGATGAAGAGGGCTTTGACCATTATGGGGAGGAAAGCGGAGGAGGCGGAGCTCGACACCTCTAAGCTTATCTATCCCGCAATGCAGGTCGCCGACATCTTCTACCAGGACTTGGACATAGCTTTGGGCGGCACCGACCAGAGGAAGGCCCACATGCTTGCTAGGGACGTAGCTGAGAAGCTCGGCAAGAAGAAAGTAATAGCCATTCACACCCCGCTCCTCGTCGGCCTCCAAGGCGGGGGAAGGATGGAAGCTGGACTAGAGAAGGACGAGTACCTCGCTAGCATAAAGATGAGTAAGAGCAAACCCGAAAGCGCAATATTCGTCCACGACAGCCCGGAACTGGTAGAGCAGAAGCTCAGGCAAGCTTACTGTCCTAAAGGCGTCGTCGAGGATAACCCGGTGCTCCAGATAGTTAAGTACATAATTTTCGGAAGAGGCAGCGGGAAACTAGTAATAGAGAGGGACCCCAAGTACGGAGGGACTGTGGAGTTCAGTAGCTACGAAGAGCTGGAAAAGGCCTATGCTGAAGGAAAGATACACCCGTTAGACCTAAAAGTCGCCACTGCCAGGAAGCTGAATGAAATATTAGATCCCATAAGAAAGAGATTAGAACAGAAATCGGAGTACACGGAACTCATACAAAAAATAGAGAAGAGTGTAACCAGGTGAAGTAAGATGAAATATAATATAGTTCTTCATTTCGAAGTGGAGGGTATAGTTGATAAACCTGACGTTATTGGAGCTGTGTTCGGACAGACCGAGAACCTGTTCGGCGAGGAGCTCGACCTGAGGGAGTTACAAGAGAAGGGGAGGATTGGAAGGATATTAGTAGAGCTGAGCACTAAGGGAGGGAAGTCCGAAGGCGAGATAATAATTCCGTCAAACGTCGACAGGATCGTAACGGCCTTACTCGCGGCTATGGTAGAGAGCGTTGACAAAGTAGGCCCTTACCCAGCCAAGTTCACCTTACTCAGAATAGAAGACATTAGAGAGGAAAAAAAGAAAAAGATCATAGAGAGAGCGAAGGAGATCCTATCGACGTGGGGCAAGGAAGAGACTCTGGACCTCAAGGAAGTCCTGAACGAAATAGCTAGCTCGGTTAAGATCGGCGAACTGATAGAGTACGGCCCAGAGAAGCTGCCCGCAGGACCTGATGTAGATAAGGACCCGAACTTGATAATAGTGGAGGGAAGAGCTGACGTAATAAACCTGCTGAAGTACGGCTATAAGAACGTAATAGCAATAGAGGGGGCCCAAGGGAAGATTCCAGAGACGGTAAAGGAGCTGGCCAAGCAGAAGAAGATCGTCATAGCGTTCTTGGACGGAGACCACGGAGGAGACCTGATACTAAAGGAGCT
>CAYRZA010000021.1:1933-8556 GCA_964428675.1 uncultured Desulfurococcales archaeon
TAGTTAGCATACCGCAGCAGGTCTTAGAGAAGATAAAGACGTTAAGCGGAACCCTTGAGGGTTACTTCTATGACCAGAACTGGAACGAGATTGAGAAAGTACAAGTTAGGGAAATAGTAAGCAAGTTAGAAAATCTGGACAGTAATAAGGTAGCCTATATAGTGTTTGACGGCGTAATAACGCAAAGACTGGTCGACTTAGCGTCGTCGAAGAACGTGAAGCTCTTAATAGGAGCGAGGATTGGCGGAGTGACCAGAAAACCTGACAACGTCGACATATTGACCATAACCGACCTGCTCACCGCTTGAAGAAAGACAGGATATCCGTCCCTCCTGTTGTCTTTAAGGCACTTTCTTTTACTCCGAACCTTTCTAATATTCTCATAGCAGCAGGTATTATTTGCTTATCAACGTAATATTCTACGTCGATCCTGCTCTTGTCCTTCACCAAGAAATACGGCTCTGCCCTATCTGATAGCTTGCCCGTCCCCTTTACAATTACGTAACCTATCTTGGTGCCTTTAGTTACCAAGTAGCCGTACTTCGCGGCCTTCTTAGCCGCGACCACATGAGGGGCGTCGACTTCGTACTCGTTAATGTCCTTGTCAATGCTCTTCCATATGACTAGATCCTCGATCCTGAACTCTTGCCTCCTCAGCTTCATGACGACGTCCTTGACGTACTTGACCGCCTCGTTTACGTTGTCAGTGGTTAGTATTTTTTCTATTACTACCCTCTGAACCTCCTTGGCCAGGTCGCACCAGTCGCCTCTCACCGCCTCGAAGCCCACTATGTCTATCGTCCCGTCGGAAGTTAACCCCGCATAGCGTTTCTTGTTCTCTGTGAAGAATACTCTCTTATAGAACTTATCTATTTTTATTTCTAAGTCTAACTTCTCCATTATTGTCTTGACCAGAGCGTCTATGTCTTTCCCTCCCTTTACGAAGAGGGAGTCCGTGTCGCCGTAGACTATCGTAAAGCCCATTGACCTCGCTATCTCCGCGGCATCGCTTATCGTCTTCCTCCCCCAAGCGGTAACAGCCTCTGCACCTTCCTTTGAGTACCACCTCGCTCCCAGCCAGCCCATATAGCCATAGAACGTGTTGGCCAGAATCTTCAAGGCCTTCTGCCTCTCCTCGTAAATCCTTTTCTCATAGGGGTCCTTTGCCTTCTCCATTAACTGCTTCACCTTCTTCCTTTCGGCTATCAGCATCTGCAACACTTGCTTGTAGAACCCTGGCGGCTCCTTCCTGAACTTGTGACCGACGTACGGCGCTACGTAGCAGTCGTCGCATTCCCCCTCAACTAAGGTGTCGGGGCCTATGTTGTACTTTATCATAATCGATGGGTACATGCTAGAGAAGTCCAGCACGTATACATCGTGATGGATCCCTGGCAACGGTTCGAATACCATTCCGCCTTCATAGCCCTCGTACTCCCTCTCCTCCTTGTTCGGAATAAGCTCGTTGAACTTGTAGGCCTGTCTCATCAAAAGCCACTCCACCCTGTTCCCCATGCTAGCCATCGCGAGCTGATCTAAGGGCAGGCCGGTTATCCTGGAGAGCTCCATTCCGAAGGGCAGGAATACGTCTCCCAAGAGATAAGTGGACTTCACGTCGTCCGCGTTATATTTCAGGAGCGTTTCCCTCTTCTCCTTATCGTCCCAATACTTGGGAATATCGTACCACTCTATGTTGACCCTCTCGCTCTTCTTCATCACGCCTAGATAGTCGGCAATGTTGTCTAGGCTCTTCACCTTCACTTCGTAAACGTACTGGGCGAATCCGAGCAAGTCAACGTGAAGCCTACCAGAAATCGAGTAGTGCCCATAAACGCCCTGCGAAGGCTCGGAGTTCGGCCTCCTCCCGAGGTCGAGTTTGATGCCGTTAGCCCTCGCCCTTTCAAGCATGTAAGGTATGTCGAAACCGCTGGAGTTGTAGCCCAAGATAACGTCGGGGTCGTACTCTTGGACGAACTGAACGAACTGCTTTAAGGGCTCCTTGTCGTAACCGTCGTTGAGAAACTGCTTCAGGCCGTTTTCAGTCCACACGCCAATAATAATTATTGGGTCTCTCCTAGGGTTGGGAGCTCCATATTTGTTGTAAACCTCTATATCCAACGCCATTACTCTGAGCTTAGGAGGCTTGAGGTCTAAGTCCCTCTCCAAAATCCTCTTCAGCTTGAAGACCTTGTGAACCCTCAGCTTCTCCGTGTTCTCCACTTCCTCCACTTCAGCCCTTATCCAGGTGAAGGGCCTGAGGTCGTTGTCTATTGCGTACCTCATGTAAAACCTTATATCGGCCTCGAGAACCATCTTGACCCCTTCAATCTTGGCGACCTCTTCCCTGTACTGCCTCACGTAAATAGGGATCTGGGTAGTGATCTTCAGTACTTTCACCGGCTTTCCGAAGTAGTTCTTGACCATGGGCTCTACGCTTAGGATAGGCGATACGGGCTTACTGAGCTTCTTTATCTTAGCTATTATCTCCTTCTCCATGCTCTCGTCTATTACAGCGTAAAAGTAGGGCCTGAATTCCGTCTCGAGGAGCACGACTCTATTCCCTTCCTCGTCGACGGCCCAAACGTAGATAATCGGTACCTGCTCCTCGACGTCGTAGGAGAAGTCAAATATGTAGAAGTTACCTTGCACAAGATTAATTATTCAAACCCGTTAGTATAACTTTTCGCTGGCTTAATCATTAACAGTCCATGTTCTGATTTATTATAGTAAGACCTCAAGAACCTTACAACATAATATCCTCTCCTGAAGTAGAACTCCTTAGCGTTCCATGCGACGGAGGTCTCCAATACGAAGTACATGGCCCCTCTCCTTGCCATCCTGCTCTCCAGCTCCCGAAGCAGAACAGTCCCGATCCCCTTGTTCCTGTGCCCTTTCAACACAGCTATTGATATAATATGACCTACTAACCCCCTCTGGACGAGGCCTATTGCGTACCCTATGATCCTGTCGTTGTCTTTAGCCACTATGAAGAGCCCCTCGCTCAGCAACAGATAAAACCTCATGAGGCCCCTCGGGTAGGGCCTTTCGAAGCTCGTCCTCTCAACTTCCATTATTCCTTCTAGGTCTTCCGGCCCTGCGTCACCTATAATTATCAAGACTCGAACACCTTCCTGTTGAAGGTTCTTGAGTGGGATGAGAAGCACGGCATAATGAAAGTTCATGTGGACAACGAGGACGACCTATGGGTGCTGAATCTCGTAATAGAGAAGGGAGATGAGGTGGTCGCGAGGACGACTCGAGACGTTAGCGTGGGCAAGGAGAGCAGGAGAGTCCCGATGGTGGTCAAAATATTGGTGGAGAAGACCGAGTTCCAGACCTTCACGAACAGACTAAGGATTTCCGGCGTAATAGAGGAAGCTCCGGAACGGTTCGGCATAAAGGGCTCCCATCACACGGTCAACGTAGACGTTGGGGACGAGCTTGTAATTATAAAAAAGAAATGGAATAAATTCGCAATAAACAAGATATTCAGGCAGGCCGAACCGAGGGTTAAAGTGCTCCTAGCACTGGTGGACTACGACGAGTACTTAATAGCCTTACCCTATTCGCAGGGCGTTAAGATCTTGGCCGAGAGGAGCATGCGTACCCCCTCTAAGAACGAACCGGAACTAGTCGATGAGAACGCGGAAGAGGTCGCTAAAGAGATAGAGAGCTACGTTAAACAGAATAACGTCGAAGTCGTTGTGCTCGCGGGCCCCGGTCCATTCAAGGAGGAGGTGGCGAAGAGGCTGAATAACGTAAAGCTCTACGTAGACAGTACTTCTTCTGCCACGAGGTCTGGCCTCAACGAGCTCCTGAGGAGGGACGTAATGGATAGGGTCATGAGGGACTACGAGCTCTCCGTTGCTGTTAGGGTTCTAGACCAAATAATGGCGAACATTTCTAAAGGCAACGGCCTCGCGGCTTACGGAATCGACGAAGTGGAGAAGGCAGCCGAAATGGGAGCGATCTCCGACCTATTGGTATCTGAGGACCTCCTCATCGTTGAGGACGACCAGCTCAGGGAAAGAGTGGAAAACGTGATGAACAGGGTAGAGGAAACGTCCGGAAAGGTATGGATTGTTCCTAAAGAGAGCGACGTGTTTTTCCAGGTCAAGAACCTCGGCGGCCTGCTGGCACTGCTCAGGTTCAGGATTCAGTAACCCTAAGGTCGTTCGGCAGGACTTCTATTATTTTTATTTCATTAACTTGATATTTTCGTTTTATCTCGTCCAGTACGCTAGGACTCACTATATAGCCCTCCTCGGTCCTAATGCCGTAGTCCGATAAGTCGGCACTCGTCTTCACCAATGCCCTGACGACCGTACCGTCAGGACTGACGTCTTCGAACGGATACGACCAAACCCTGTAAGTCCTTAAGAACCTAGTCCTCGTCTCCACCAAGTCCTTATATATTGAGGTGCAGTAATGCAGCGAAATTTCCTCGTTCTCGAAAGCCTTCATGACGCCCAAGGCCATTTCGTGGCTCCTGTAGCTACCAGCAAGGCCGTGATCGGCCCTGTATCCCCTTACCCTGAGCGGCGGGAAGTTCCTCGGCGTTATTTCGAGCTCGTTTATGTTAATGAACCTCACACCGAGCCTCTTGGCCCTCTCTACTAAGCCCTTAAAGTCCAACCCTTCTATGGCGGGAACCTCTATGCCCACGTTGAGCCCCACCTTAACTGCCTTTTCAACGGCTGCCCAGTATTCCTCCCTGTGGGGATGAAACCTTATTTCGTCCAGGCCAGCAGCCTTAAGCTCCCTTAAGGCGTCGTAGTTTGCGTAACGGCCTGAGGTATATAAGTGAACGTGAAACTCTCTTCCGAAATACTCCTTAAACATCTTTATCAAATACGTAACTCTATCTATGGCGATTAACGGATCGCCGCCAGTTATGCCGGCACCTAAAGCGTTCATCCTATAAGCCTCCTGTAGGTAGTCCTCGAAGTCCTTCGCTGGCCTCTCGTTAGCGAACATCACGTCCTTCCCGAACCTCTCCTCGCTTACAGGGCAATAGAAGCAGTCGTCGTCACAAAGGCCGGTGACGTAGACCACTAACTTACTGCCGAGCCTGCACAGTTCGCAGCCCCTCGGTAGTTCCCTATTGTAAAGACCTATCTCTGGGTTGCCTTTTAGCAAGTAAATCCTCAATGACCCTTCTGGCCTCCTCACTTTTAACTTCTTTCTGCAATTCGAAGAGCTGTCTAACCGCCTCGTCATCGCTGACCGGGACGTTGGCCTGCAACTTCAGGCCCCCTTCCGCTCCTCCCTCAGGGAAGTACCAGTCCTTAAACCAAGTGAAACCTGCCATGAGGAGGGAAAGCCCCAACGGGGTGTCTGCCGGGTGAAATCCCCTCTCCAGAAGTTTCCTAGTCTCCAAATCCTTAACGTATACGACGAAAAACCTCCCGCCGGGCCCCAAAAGCTCCAAGACCCATCTGAACAGCGCGACTTCGAGGCCCTCTCTCCTCGGCCAGGGGTCGTAGATTAGCTCTAGCCACTTTGGGTAATAGGGCGGCCTGCCTGAAAAGAAGAACGCCGTGCCGACGTCCCTTCCATTCAGCTTAAGGACGCAAAGCTCTAGCTCCCTAATGTGTTGCCTTTTACAACTCTCAAGGCTGGCGCTCATCTAGAACTAGCCTAAAATACTTGTTGCTCTTATAAAGGGTCCTCATGGCGTCCAACAGGCTTCCGTCCCTGGATATCTCGTACTTAAGGTATACCCCCGTCCTCCCGACCTCTTCCCTCCTCTTCAGTAGCTTCTCCCTCTGTAGGATCGTGTCGACCGAAATGCCAAGGTACTTCGCGGCCAAGTCCTCGTTGCCTTCTAAGGGAACTTCCATGTGGCCTCTCTCGGTGGGGATTATGAGCTGTAAGGCTTTGTTAACCCCTGGGACTCTCTTCCCTTCAATAATCCCTTGGTAATTCAATTTACCGCCGAAGCTGAAGAACTCGACTTCTTCCTTCAGCGGCTTGGCCAAGGGAAAGGTGATGACGTGTAACTCTTCTGGATCCAAAGAGAGGTAAGCTTTCGGAGTAGAACGAGGTGTGGCCTGCACTATGAACTTGTGATCGACCTCCAGTAGGTCGAGCTTAAGCAGGTCGGGGTCGAGCACTACTACATCGACATCGCTCTTCTCCCTGACGTCACCCCTAGCTACGGAACCGTAGACGTAGATCTCTTTCATTCCCAGGGAGATTAATCGTTCCATAATCCTCTTAGCTTCCTCCCTCTTCTCGCGCAGTAGTTTCCATCGCCTCTCGTCGTACTCTATCTCCACTTCATTTAATACCCTGAGTAAAGGCTTTTATTTTGGGTTGGACGTCCTAACGTTCTTCGTATTAGTCTTAATAATATGGATTATTGCATTTATAGCAATAGCACGTAAGAGGGAAGAGCTACAGAAGAAGGGGATAATACTTTACCCCTTCTTCTTGATGATGAGGAGAGACGCCAGAAGCGAGTGGTTCCCAAAGCTTTCCAGGACTAAGGCCTATAGAGCCCTCGACTGGGCCTTCGTGGGACTCGCTTACGCTTCTATGGGCTTAGGTTTTTGGCTACTCCTTTCAATAGTAATAGCGAAGCTGACGTCGAAAGTCGCACCAGCTGCACTGACGCCCAT
>CAYRZA010000022.1:0-8447 GCA_964428675.1 uncultured Desulfurococcales archaeon
GCTCTCACCACCAAACTGCGCGGCTAAAGCGTTTCCGATTCACGTCGTGAGTAAAGCAGTTCCTGAGGACGTTGTAAGAAGGGTAAGCGATTACGTGAACTCTCATAGGTCGGTATTTGAGGGTAGGAAGTTCTACGCGGATTGTATAGTGAGGTCAGGAAGGTTTCCGTGTAGAGAGGCCGAATTAGGTATCGGAATGGCCTTGAGGGGCGTAATGAAAGTCGATTTTGATAATCCGGATTACATAATATATGTGAATATTGTTAAAGAGAAAGCTTACGTTTCGATAATACAACCCTCGCAAGAAAAACTTTCGGTTTACTCCCTCCGTTAAAATAAATAGTAATACCAGGAGGAATCACATGAAGGTGAAAGTTTTGAGCGAGCGAAGCCTCGATGACATGATGGCCGAAATACTCTCTGGAAAGAATAGGCTAGTCGTCAAGCCCAACGTACTGACCCCCGACTACATACCGAAGAGGCTGCCTCACAGGGAGGGGAAGATCCAGGAGCTCACCCTTATCTTTAGGGACATGCTAGCAATGCCTAACCAGGTCTCCCTTAGGGCTGTAGTGCTTGGCAGGACTGGCACGGGTAAGACCGTAACTACGATGACCTTCGGTCAGAAGTTCCAAGACTTAGCGATGCAACTCAAGGGAATGAGGGTCTATTACGTTCACGTGAACTGCCACAAGTACAGGACTTTGTTTCTAATTCTAAACAACATAATTGAGAAGCTCAACCTGCCCGTAAGCCCCAGGGGCTTATCGTCCCAGGAGATGTTCATGATAGTTCACGACTATCTCGAGAAGAGAAACGCTCAGCTACTGCTTGCCTTAGACGAATTTGATTACTTCATAATGAACGCGTCCCAGGAAGACGTTTACTTCTTAGCTAGAGTCTACGACGAGTTCAACTTGAAGGATAAGAGGGTTCATTACATTTTCGTCGCGAGGGACATGTCCTCACTGGCTAGCTTGGACAAGAGCATAAGGGATCACGTGCTCACTAACGTAATTGAGTTCCCGCCCTATTCATCCAACGAACTGAAGGACATACTCATGGACAGGATCCAGGAGGCATTCGTGCCGAGTAGCGTGCCCGAAGAGACCGTAGACTATATAGCCAACACTTACGGCGCAGATAAGGGCGGCCTCGGCAACGCGAGGCTTGCTATAGAAACGTTGGGCTTAGCGGCGACAATAGCGGAAAAGGAGGGCTCTTTGGTCGTCACTGTGGAACACGCTAAGAAAGCCAACGAGAGGTTGAACCCACAAGTCGCATTGATTAGAGACGACCTTAACGCCTTAGATCTTCATCAACTCCTCTTGCTCAAGGCACTGATAAACCTGACCAAGAGAAGTCCTAACGACTTCTTCGCAATGGGAAGACTTGAGGAGGAGTACAGGAACGTCTGCTCGAACTACAATCAACAACCTAGAAGACATACGCAGGTCTTTGAATACTTGAGGAAGCTGAGGTATATGGGGCTAGTGAATACTAGGGCCAGCGGGAAAGGAATGAGGGGAAGAACCACTTTGGTATCGCTTGCAGTTTCGGCATCACAAGACCTGGAGAACTTGGTAGAGGATGCGATAAATGCCAAGCTGTCTGGAAGGGAGTGAGATAAGGAAGCTAGAGGTCTTGCTTTACCTACTTAAAGAGGGTCCCGCCTCTGTTAGTCAGGTCGCTCAGGAGTTCAAACTAAAGGAGGACACGGCCAGATCGATTCTCAGCGAATTAAAGAAGAGAGGAGTGGTTGAGAACCTTGGTGACGTTTATGAGGCCAACTACTCCTCGCCTATAGTGTCGATACTAGCGGCAACAATTTCGGAACTCTTGGGCTGTTAAGGTTTAAGTCGTGGAATACTAACGATTTTCATGGCAGTAAGGCAGGTAGACGTTTCGGAAAAACCGGTTGTGCTGAGGGAGGCAATAGCGGAGGGATTCATAAGGCTCAAGAAGGAGACGCTAAACCTGATTAGGGAGGGGAAAATAGAGAAGGGCGACGTCGTTTCCGTAGCAAAGGTCGCTGGCATATTAGCAGCGAAGAGGACTCACGAGCTTATTCCGCTATGCCATCCAATCCCTTTAGAGGCCGTGGAGGTTGAAGTGATTTTAGAAGACGAAGGGGTAAGGGTCAAGTCTTACGTGAAGGCGCACTACAAGACTGGGGTCGAAATGGAGGCATTAACGGCCGTTAGCGTTGCCTTGCTGACCGTTTGGGATATGGTGAAGAAGTACGAGAAAGACGAGAATGGAAATTATCCCGAAACGAGAATAGAGCTTATCAGAGTTGTCGAGAAGAGGAAGGGTTAACGTTTGCTGTACCTTCTCCTAGTCTTGGTCGTTTCCTTCTCTTTGGTCGTCCCTCCCCTTTCTTCTTCCTTCATTTCTACCTCTGTCGCTGAGCCCTTGAAGTAGACTTCTAAGGACTTTAAAGCCTCTTCCTCTCCTTTGTCCAGTTCTAAGCTTTTCCTAACCTCCTCAGGATGCTTTAAGTATATTTGGTAAAGGAACGGAAGCACGTCGTTGGCTACCTTTCTCCTCGACGCATGTATTTTTGCTCCAACTTTTTCTAGTAGTTCATCCCTCTTATCCCTAATCTCTTTGGTTTTGGCCAGCATTTGTATATAGCTTGGGAACTGAAACTTCTTCCACTTAGGCTTATAGGCTGGGGTGAACTTGCTCGTGTCGGCGAACGAGACCCCGGGTCCCATCAGGTCGAAGACGTAGCTTAACAGGTCCCACCCCACAAGCTTTGCCCTAGTCAGGAACAAGCTCGCCCTCGAAAGCGCGTCGTAAGCCCTGTATATGTCCTCGATCTTCTCGTATTGGTTTGGGATGTTCTCGTCTATCCATCTCATCATCAGCTCGTAGTCTATTTGGGTGTTACTTACGGCATTCTTCGCCTGCCAGAAGTACTTCGCCCAGAACATGCTCCTAAGGGCCTCAAACGGGTCCAGTTCCCTGTCCTTCCTCCTTCCAAGCTCCTTCACCATGTCTGTTGTGACCTTTCCGTAGCCCTCTGCGATACCCTGTAGCATGTTTATTGCGTACCTGGCGTCTCCCTCGCTTAGATCTATTATCTCGTCTAAGGCTTCGTCATCGCATATGATTTTTTCTCCCTCACATATCCTCTTTAATATCCTCTTAAGCGGGTACTTGGTCAGCCTCTGTAACTCGATCATCTTCACCTTCTCCCTTATCGGCCTCAGTTCGGGATCCCAGGGGTCGTTCGCTGTGAGGATTATAGGGTGCTTAGTCCTGTCGATGAGCTCCAAGACGGCCTCAATTATGCCCGTGTCGGCCTTCGTGTTTATTCCGTCCATCTCGTCGAGGAGTATGAGCTTCCCCCTCTCGCCGAAAAGCGAGCCGGAAAGTGAGGCCCTTTCGGCTATGTTCTTTATGTCCGAAAGCTTCCTCGAGTCGCTGGCGTTTATCTCCAGGAGCTCAAGTTTGTAGTCCCTGGCGAGAGCCTCAGCTAAAGTGGTCTTCCCGACTCCGGGAGGGCCGTAGAGGAGCACGGCCTTCGCAGTCGGCTTCCCCTTGAGCCAACTCTCGATCCACTCCCTCAGCTCCTTCTTTGCGTCCTCCTGGTTCTCGACCTCCTCTAGCGACTTAGGCCTGTACTTCAGGAACCACTGGAGGGGCAACTCATTCACCGTGGGACAGGTACTTCTCCCCGTACATCGCTAGCCTAGCTAACATAGCTGAGAGCTGGATTTCGTCGTCGGCTCCTTCCATAATCCTGAACTCTACTTCCCCAATATAGTCTGCGAGGAGTACCTTGAGCTCCTCAGGGATCTGAAGCTCGTTGCCCGTTATTTCCCTGTGCACTTGCTTGACTATGTCCTCCCCGGAAAGCCCGTAGTTAACCAACAGCTCTCTCAGCTTGTTCCTCGCCTCCGTGAACTTACCCTTAAGCGCTAGATTGATCATTTCCCTTATTTCTTTGGGCTGTGCCAGTCCCAAGACCTTGTAGACAGCCTCTACTGTGACCTTGCCGTAAGCCGAAGCGGCTTGAAGTATGTTTATTGCCTTCCTCATGTCGCCCTGCGTTATGTCGTAAATCGTCTCTAACGCTTTCTGGTCGTACTCGACCTTTTCGTTCTTCGCTATGTAAGCTAGTCTGGCCACCACGTCCTCCTTCTTCAGCGGATAAAACCTAAACAATGCTGTTCTAGATTGGATCGGCTCAATTATCTTGCTGAGATAGTTGCAGGCCAAAATGAACCTGGTGGTCTGAGTGTAAAGCTCCATAGTTCTCCTCAAGGCCTGTTGAGCGTCGGCAGTCATGTTATCTGCCTCGTCCAGCAGAATCACCTTAAACGGAACGTTCCCCGGCGCAACTGTTCTAGCGAACTCCTTCACCTTATTTCTTATTACGTCAATACCTCTCTCGTCGCTGGCGTTGAGTTCCAGGAAGTACTGCTTGTAGTTCTCCCCGAAGAGGTCGTGGACAAGGGCTAAAGCAGCGGTGGTCTTCCCAGTCCCAGGAGGGCCAGCGAAGAGCAAATGCGGCATGTTCTTCTCCTTAACGAACTTCTTGAGCCTCTCGACTATCTCCTTCTGGTTGACGATGTCATCTAGACTCCTCGGCCTGTACTTCTCAACCCATAAGATCTCCTCTTCAGCTTGGGCCACAAATATTATCTCGTCAAGAACGTTATTAAGGGCTTACTTCCTCTTGTACTTGCCCATTATATAGCCCTCATCGATTACGTGACCCTTCATCATCTCTCTGAGCTCGTCAGCCGTAACCCCTTCCTTTACCGGGAGTAAAGTGTCGAGGGCGTAAACCCTGAAGTAATACCTATGGGGCGGATGAGTCCTGGGAGGACATGGACCTCCATAACCTACCTTACCGAAGTCGTTAATCCCTTGTACTCCATAGTCTGTCTTGCTCGTCTTCTTCACGTCTTTCGGTAGCGAAACTGTAGTTATGTTGTAAATAACCCAGTGAATAAAGGTCCCTCCAGGTGCGTCAGGGTCTTCGACTATTATTGCGTAGGACTTGGCGTTAGGTACTGCCTCCCATTCTAGGGGAGGAGAAACGTCCTTCCCGTCGCATGTATACTCCTGGGGGATGAAGTCCTCATTTTTGAAAGCTGACGAGGAAACTTTCATGTGATTTGATACGCTTATCGGGAATAAAACGGTTAGTAACCCCTTCTGGGAGGCTTGAACTCGTACTCCTCGTGGCCGTTTGCCGTTATTTTCGCTACTATAACGCTAGTACCAGTGAAGGAGTCCCACTTTATCGACGAGAAAACAGCCCTCTTGGCCAGCTCCACCGCCTCGTCGGCGGTCATTTCTTCCCTGTAGCCGTCCGCCAGAACTCCGATCGCTTCTGGTGAGCCAGATCCGGTAGCTATGTACATCTTCTCCTCCGTGACCGAGCCGAAGAGGTCGAGGTAGTAAAGCCTCGGTTCGTCGTCGTAACCCCCTATGAGGATCTGAACCTCGTAGGGGAAGTACTTATTTAGGGATAGCAGTAAGCCCAAGTAGTTCGCCAGCGCCTTGATACTGTAAGGCCTGTTGGTCAACTTATTGTAATGATAAACCTCCTTCGCTAGGTTATATAAGAACTGTAAGTCCGCCACGCTACCTGCTGTGGTCATGGCTATTTTATCGTCTATATAAACGACTTTCCTCACGAACTTATGGGCAACGTAATACCCAGCACTCGCCCTCCTATCGGCTGCCAATATGACAGCGTCTTTAGTCCTAATTCCAACAGTAGTGGTACCCGTCTTGAGCTTTAAGTTCTCAAGCATTGTCATTCACACGTTAACTACCCTTATAATTTCTTCACTCACTCGGAGAAGCTCTAAGTCCTCGTAATGTCTTCCGCTCACCATTAACCCGACCGGAAGCCCGTTGTAACTGCCCAGCGGTAAGGATATACTGGGGTTGCCGAGGAGGTTGAAGAGCTCCGTGTTGCTTATCAGAACCTCCCTGAACTCCTGCTCCCTGCCAACCACGTCTTTTATCGGAGGCGCCACTATCTTAGTGGTTGGGGTGAGCAGGAAGTCGTAGTCCTTCATAGCCTTAACGAACTCCCTGAGTGCCTCCTTCCTCACCCTGAAAGCGTCGATATAGTCCACAGCGCTGATCGAGAGGCCGAACTCTATTACCCTCCTCACGTCCTGGAAGTAGAGGTCTCTGAACTTTTCATAGATAGGTTTATGGAACGCGGCTCCTTCAGCTGACGCTATAACCCTCCTGGCCCAGTTCCCCCTCTCGTTGAGGACTTCAAGCTTCACTTCCCCCACATCATAGTAGCTCGAAAGCTTGTCTATCGCTTTCCTCACGCCCTTTGAGCCCTCGTCGTCCTCCAGCCTGAAGACGGCGAACCTCGGTTTCCGGGCAATTCGCCTCAACTCTATGTCCTTCTCCCTTAAGACTTCGAACGTCAGCCTTACCTTCTCTACGTCTCTCGCTATGATCCCGACTGTGTCGAGGCTCCAGCTGAACGGTATGACCCCTTCAGTGCTTATTAAGCCGTACGTGGGCTTGAAGCCTATTACACCGCACAACGAGGCTGGGATCCTCACCGACCCTCCGGTATCTGTCCCTATACCCACGTCCACCATTCCCAGGGCAACGGCCGCTGCGGAGCCCGAACTGCTTCCTCCCGTTATCCTGTTGGGGTCAACCGGGTTCTTCGGTATTCCGAACGCCGTTGAGGTTCCAGTCGCGCCCATGGCGAACTCATGCGTATTCGTTTTGCCTAATATTACGCCGCCTGCCTTCAGGATCCTCTTTACGACCTCCGCGTCCCTCTTAGGGGTAAAATCCGCCAGGATCCTGGAACCGGCTGTTGTCCTCAAGTCCTTAGTGAGTATAATGTCTTTCACTCCGAACTTCAGGCCGCTTAGGGGGCCATAGCTCTCCCCCTTAATCTCGCTCAGCGTTATGAAGGCTCTGTACTTCTCGTTCAACTCCTCTAACCTCATCCTCGGTCACGCAGAAAAGGGGCTTGTCATCTCCTGTACAAATGTAATTCCTCAATTTTTCGCATAACTTTGTTGACAAAATCCTCCACCTCCTCCCTCTTAACTCCCCTCTTCTCAGCTAAAGATAGTACTAACCTCTCGACCTTCCAATAAGCCTTCATCTCTTCGTTAAGCTTCCTCCAATCTATCCCCTTTAAGGCCTGGGCTATCCTCTCGTCGTAAGGCAACCTGCCCAGGATCATGAGGGCCGAGATTATGGGATATCCGACGTATCCCCTTAACGCTGTGCCATTATCAGTACTATCTACGACGTTCCCGCTCACGAAGACCTTGTAAGTTCTGTCGCCCTCGGAGGATACGACCTCGAACTCCGTTTCGCTTACTCTCTTAACTCTACCGTCAGCGATGGCACCTAAGGCCTCGAGAACCTTTATCCTAGGGGGCTTTGCTAAGGGCCTCACGAAATATTTAAACTAATTATACTCTTTAAACCCCCGTGAAGGCGGCGGTAGTACCTGGACCGAAGCAACCCCTACAAGTCATGGAAGTGCCCGACCCGAAGCCCGGTAAAGGAGAGGTAGTAATTAGGGTCAACAGGGCGGCCCTCTGCTACAGGGACTTACTACAGCTCCAGGGCTACTACCCGAGGATGAAGTACCCAGTCATCTTGGGCCACGAGGTCGTTGGCACAATTGAAGAAGTGGGGGAGGGCGTTACAGGTTTCGAGCCTGGGGACAGGGTGATCTCATTACTTTACGCTCCCGACGGCACCTGTGAGTACTGCATTTCGGGAGAGGAAGCTTACTGCCACTCAAGGCTCGGTTACTCAGAGGAGCTCGACGGGTTCTTCGCGGAGAAGGCGAAGGTTAAAGTTACTAGTCTCGTCAAGGTTCCGAAGGAGGTCAGCGATGAGGCCGCCGTGCTCGTGCCATGCGTTACTGGGATGATTTACAGGGGCATAAGGAGAGCTGGAGGAATAAGGCCTGGAGAGCTAGTACTGGTGACGGGAGCCAGCGGGGGAGTCGGAATACACGCCATTCAAGTAGCGAAGGCACTAGGTGCGAAAGTGATAGGCGTCACCACATCAGAGTCTAAGGCGCCCATAGTGAAGAAGTATGCAGACTACGTGATAGTCGGCAGGAAGTTCTCCGAGGAGGCCAAAAAGATAGGCGACGTTACCTTGGTCATAGACACCGTTGGCACTCCCACAATTGAGGAGAGCCTCAGGTCGCTCTGGATGGGAGGAAGGTTGTTACAGATAGGCAACGTTGACCCAAGTCAGCCCTATCAACTCAGGCTCGGCTACGTTATATTGAAGGACATAAAGATAGTGGCCCACGCGTCGGCTACCAAGAGGGACGCTTTGGAGATGCTGAAGCTCAGCACTAAGATAGAGCCCGTCATAGCGGCTACCGTGAGCTTGGAGGAAATCAATAAGGGTTACGAACTGATGAAGTCTGGGAACAAAGTGGGCAAAATATTGGT